>CALHKJ010000385.1 GCA_938033975.1 uncultured Saprospiraceae bacterium
ACCAGTATCTACAATATCTTCTACAATCAAAATATTTCTATTTGAAATATTGATATCAAGATCAAGTAGATGGGTTATTTCTCCTGAAGATTCCATTCCCTTGTAAGAAGACAATTTTACAAATCTAAATTGATGTTCGAAATTAAAATGTCGTACAAGGTCTGCTGCAAACATAAAAGCACCATCGAGCACTGCTACAACTATAGGATTCAGGCCAGCGTAATCTTTGTTTATTTTTGTTGCCAAACTTTTGACAATGACTTGGATCTCATCTCCACTCAATAATTCTTCAAAAATTTTTCCGTTTAGAGATACACTTTTCATTTAAAGTCCAAATTGATCTATGAGGTAAACCAATGAAGTCATGGCTGCTGCCCCAAGCTCCAGTTCTCTTTTGTTGACCATACCAATGTGGTCATTTTTTGTGTGGTGAATATCAAAATATCTTTGTGGGTCAGGACGCAAACCAATCAGTAATCCACCTTGTGATTTTAGCGGACCTATATCCGCACCACCACCTCCAGCTTTAAGGTGCAGATCATAGGGATCAAGAAATTTTTCGAATGATTGAAAACTTGCAAGATATTTTTTAAAAACCTCATCGCTTGCTGAACAGCCAAATCCTCTTGGAGTAAAACCACCCAAGTCGGATTCAATAGCGGCAAGATGGAATTCATTATTTTCATTGGATGCCTTAGCGTATGCTTTTCCACCGGCCAATCCGTTTTCTTCATTCATATACATAACACAACGAAGCGTTCGTTTTGGTTTGTAACCAAGTGCGAGCAAGGTTTCGAATACTTGTATTGAGTGCATACATCCTGCACCGTCATCATGTGCTCCTCCAGCAAGATCCCAACTATCAAGATGTCCACCTACCAAGATAATTTCATCTGGGAATTCACTTCCTCTTATTTCTGCAACAACATTGTGAGAAAGTTTGTCTTCTTCCATTCCACAGTCTGCAGAAATTCTAGCCTTCATTTTTTCTCCATCTGCAATTAGTGCACTCAAAGTTTCTGCATCTTTTGTACTAATTGCAATGCCAGGTATTTTGATTCCATCTTCATCATAGACGGTAACTCCAGTATGAGGAACATCATCAATTAGTGTTGTAAGGGAGCGAACAAGCACTGCCTTAGCTCCAAATCTTGCAGCCATAGCAGGACCTCTAGTTCTTTGATCGGAAGCACCTCCATATGCTCTACCAGTATGAATTTGTGTGGGATCCAATGGTCGGTTGAAGAAAACAATTTTGTCTTTAATTTTTTCTTCTCCTAAAAGTGCTAAGGTATCTAAACCGAATACCTCTATAATTTCTGCTTCCCACAATTCTCCGCTTGTACCAATACTATTTCCAAGGGATGTCGCATTCAAGGATATGTATTGATTATTGCTTCCGCAAATTTCAACTGTTGCTTCAGATCGACGCACCCAATGTGGAACCATACATTCTTGCTTCCAAACAGAGTCAACACCTAGTTTTTTAAGTTCTGAAAATGTCCATTCAACTGCCTGTTCAGCATTTTTTGAACCTGTTAGTCTTCCCCCAATATTTTCAGATAAATGGCTTAATCTATCAAAAACCTTGGCCTTTGTCAGACTGTAGTCATAAATACTTTTGATGTAGAATGCTTGTTGATCTTCTTGGCAAAGAAGGGGGCTAATTGAGTATCCGAAAGCAATAAGAATGATAAATGATCTAAAAATTGGTTTAGAAAGCATCGATTTAGTTTTAAAAGTGTGAGTTTTTAGCTAAATTGGGTTATTGTTATTTGTACAATAAGTGTAGAAATAACATCATTTGGTTAAGTAGGAGGTAATGTATTGTTGTTGCATTACCTCTTTTTTATGCATGGAGCCTAATATTACTCAAAAGTCCAGCTCATTTAGTGTAACTTTATAACAAATGAACGTCTAAAATTGTGAAACCCCAAACTAAATAAGGATTACATTGATTAACTTATTGTACCCAATGCTTACGCGGGATATTCCTAGTACAATGTCTGATGAGGACGTAATTAAGGAATATTTGGCAACGCAGAATTCAGCATATTTCGAAATTCTGTATAAACGGTATTCTGGTAAAATCTTTGGGAAGTGTATTTCACTTTTGAAAGATGAAGCCAGAGCAGCTGATGCCACGCAAGAAGTTTTCATGAAAATCCTAATTAATCTTTCAAAATTCAGTGGGAAAAGTAAGTTTTCAACCTGGATTTACTCCATAACATACAATTTTTGTATTGATATGATACGGAGGGAAAAGAAAAATCCTAGTCTATTGGTTGATGATATAGAAACCAAATACGACAAGGAGGACGATGTTGAGGATGTTTATCTCCTAGAGATGAAGGTTAAAAGACTCAAGATTATACTGGAGGAAATACCGGTCATGGACAAATCAATCTTATTGATGAAATATCAAGATGAGATGTCCATTAAGGAGATAAGTGAGATCACAAAGAAAAGCGAGAGTGCTGTCAAGATGAAAATCAAGAGGGCAAAACAAAAATTTAGGAAAACGTATAAAGAGATATACAAAGAAGATTAGAATTTGATGAACAATAGTTTTAAAGAATTAGAAAAATTGCATCTCGAACAGTTTGAGAAAAAATCACCTGAAATCAAAAATCAGATAGAAGGTGAGGCATCTTCATATAAATTTATTGGAGATGTGTTAGATTTGTACTTCAATAAAATAATGGGTGTTTTTGTTGCAATGACTGGAGGAGATGTCAAGCAAGATAACACTAAGAAAAACTCCAACCCCACCGATTAATTCTTTAATCACTAAAAAACCAATATGAATTTACAAGCATCAAGTTCCTTAGAGAACATATTTGGTGATTTGATTTCTAACTTTGCATCAGGTATTCCAAGAATTTTTGGAGCTATTGTCATAATTATCATAGGGATAATTGTAGCTCGAATCATCAGGAAGATTGTTAAAAAAGTTTTGGAATCAGTAGGTATTGATAAGTTAGGCGAAAAGCTTAATGAAATCGAAATGATTAACAAAGCCGATGTTGAAATTAAATTTAGCAGCATCTTGGCTAAAATTGTGTACTATGTATTAGTACTGTTCTTTTTGATGGCAGCAACTTCTCAATTGCAGATGGAAGCTGTATCGGATTTGGTACAAAATTTAATAGAATTTATACCAAATTTGATTGTAGCTGGAATAATTCTAACAATTGGGTTTATATTTGCCGAAATGTTGAAAACGATTGTCCAAACAGCATTAACTTCGTTTGGAATTCCTTCAGCAAAACTGATTTCTTCCTTTTTCTTTTATTTCATCTTGATTAATATTGTTGTGAGTGCTTTGGCGCAAGCAAAAATAGATACAGGATTCTTAGGACAAAACATTTCCATCTTAATTGGAGGTATTGTGTTGGCATTCAGTATCGGCTATGGACTTGCATCGAAAAGTACGATGGCCAATTTTATTGGTTCCCAATACATGAAAGGTAAAATAAGTATCGGTGATAAGATAAAGGTGAGAGATGATATAGGGAAAGTAATAGCGATGGACAAATCAGCTATAACAATTGAAAAAGAAAGTGGCGGGCGTGTGTATGTGCCTCTGTCAAAAATGACAACTGAATCAATTGAAATTTTATAATTTGACTAAACAAACATTAATTAAATAACTAATTAAACATTCATGAAACATTTATTACTATCAATTTTGATGGTTTTTAGTATCTCAATTTTGTCTGCACAGTCAGTTGAAGAACTAAAAGCTATGGTCTCTGATAAGCAAGCTACTCTTGACGGACTTCAAGGGGAGATTGATGCATTGACAAAACAAATCGACGAATTTCCAGGATGGAAAGTAGGAGGTGTTGGAACATTAGGTTTCGACCTTCTTGCAAACAATAACTGGTTTGCTATTGGTACTCCTAACTCAGGAAGTAACGCATTAGGAGTTGGACTTACTGGATATGCTAACCTTGATGAAGATAAGTACTTTTGGAGAAATGGTCTACTTGTAAACGTAAGTAGTGCAATTACTACAACTGACAGAACAATCGGAGAGACTGATCCAGGAGCAGAAGGAAATACAATTACTGCATTGACAAACCAATTAGATGTATCATCATTATTTGGTTACAAATTGTCACCAAAATTGGCTCTTTCAGCTGAAGGAAAATGGACTTCATCATTGTTGGAGTTTATTGAAAACGATCCTGCTCAAAGACGTGATGATGAGTATGGGTTCGCATTAAACAGACCAGGTGTTGCTACAGTAAGTGCTGGTGTTACTTGGACTCCTATTGCAAACTTGGTAGTTATTATACACCCGCTTGGATATCAGCAAAACTGGCCAGGAGATTTAATTTCTTCACCTGGGGCAAAAATTGGAGCTGCTTATGCCGCTGAAATTATCCCTGGTGTATCTTGGACTTCAAATCTTTCAGCTTTCGTTCCTTACAGTAGCGGAGGAACTGTTGAGCATGCATTAGATGCAGATGAAACAGCATTTAGTTCAGTAGCATATGATGGCGGAGAATTGGTAAACTGGGAGTGGATCAATGGTTTTTCAACTAGTATCTGGAAAGGAATTGGTGTAGCATTCAACTTAGGATTGAAAGGCAACAAGCAACAAGCTGATGCTGGAAGATTATTAGGTTCTGATGGTACAGTTAACATTTCAGACAACCCACTACAATCATACTATACTCTAGGTCTTGGATATACTTTCTAAGAATTAGATTTAGATATAAAATAATTAAGCCACGCTTCATTGAAGCGTGGCTTTTTTTATTTTACTACCTTTAATTCCAAAGAACCAATCTCCAAATTCATGAGTGAAAAAAAATTATTCCTTCTAGACGGACATGCTCTTGTGTACAGGGCTTACTTTGCATTTATTGCAAGACCATTGATCAATTCAAAAGGAGTAAACACTTCTGCGATATCTGGTTTCACAAGGACAGTCTGGGACATAATCCGAAACCAAGAACCCTCGCACATCGCTGTTAGTTTTGATCCCAAAGGCAAAACTTTCAGACATAGAGATTATCCTGAGTATAAAGCAAATCGAGATGCACAACCCGAAGTGATCGGAGATTCTTTACCTATTATCAGAAAGATATTGGAGGCCATGAAGATTCCAATTGTCACCATCCCAGACTATGAAGCGGATGATGTAATTGGCACGCTATCCAAGCAGGCGGAGAAAGAGGGTTTTACCGTTTATATGGTGACTCCTGATAAGGATTATGCTCAATTAGTGAGTAAAAATA
>CALHKJ010000386.1 GCA_938033975.1 uncultured Saprospiraceae bacterium
AAATAAACGATAAAGGTCTAAGGATAAAGTAATTAGTAAGACTTAAAATCGCTGCCAAAACCAATATATTCCTCGCTGTATTTATTCCTCCAAAATGAGTCAATACAGCAAATAACAAGCAAGCCACTGCTCCAACAATGATGTTTCTTCTCTTTCGTGCAACCAAGGCTTTGTTATCTATCTTTTCGTCAACCTTCATAAATCTGGAAGTAAAAACCGGATTGATAACCAAGGCTACAAACAATGAAGATGATAATACAATAATAAGAGTCAATGGCATATACTGTAAGAAGGTCCCCATAATACCAGGCCAAAAAGCCAATGGTAAAAATGCAGCCAAGGTAGTACCTGTAGAAGCAATAATCGGCCAAGCAACCTCACTTGCTCCAAACTTTGCGGCCTGTACTCCTGAATAGCCCTCCTGCATATATCGATAGATATTCTCAACCACCACAATTCCATTATCGACCAGTAGTCCCAAGGCGAGAATCAAGGAGAACAATACAACTATATTCATAGTAGTACCTGTGGCATGCAAAATCATAATACCCATCAACATGGATAATGGAATTGCCAATCCAACAAACAATGAATTTCGGAACCCAAGGAAAAATAATAAAACCAATACCACTAAGATGACACCAGATATAATACTATTCTCTAAGTTTTCTACCCCATCTTCTGTCGCAACAGATTGATCGTTGAATGTAGTTATCGTCAGTTCCTCAGGCAATACCTCTTCTACTTCTTCCAAAACCTTGTCTATCTTATCAGCTGCTGCCAATAAATTTTCTCCTCTTCGTTTTATGATATCCAATGAAACTACTGGAGACCCTTCTGCTCTCGCATAACTACTTCTTTCCTTGTAGCCCATCTTGACACTTGCAATATCTTTTAGATAAATTGGTCTTTGGTTTTCTGCCTTCACAATCATGTTAGCCAATTCATCAACTTGGTCAAATTGACCAATCACCCTTACTGCTCTTCTAAAATCTTTGGCTATAATTTCTCCACCAGACATGGTCATATTCTCAAAGGCAATTGCATTTTCAATATCAGTAAAGGAAACCTGAAGCGATTGCATTTTTAGCAAATCAATATCTACCTGAACTTCTTTTTCCAAAGCTCCTTTCAAGTTAATTTCAGAAACTTCTCTTAGGTCTTCCAAACGCTCTTTTACAAACTCTCCATACTCTTTCAATTCATCTGCTGGAATATCTCCAGAAACATTGATCGTTACAATTGGAATTTCAGAAAAATTAATTTCTAAAACCTCAGGGTCTGTATCCAAATCATCAGGCAGCTCACTTTTTGCCTTATCAACTGCATCTTTGATTTTTCTTACCACATCCGACATTTCCATGTCCGAATCAAACTCAGAAATAATTACTGAGAAATCCTGAATCGATGTAGAGGTGACATACTTTAATCCAGAAATATTTTGAATTTCTTTTTCAATTGGTCGTGTAATAAAAGTCTCTATCTCCTTCGCTGAATTACCAAAGTAAGGTGTGTTGACATATACGGTTGGAAGCGATGCCTCTGGATATTGCTCCTTAGGCATCTCATTATAACTTTGCACTCCAAACAACATTACCATCAAGGTAATGAGGTATACTGTTGTTGCGTTGTCGACAGCTAGACTTGTAAGTTTAAACTCACGCAATCGCTCTCCAAAGGAATTGGTCTTGTTTGTTTCAGTATTACTCATCTTCGTCTGATAAAGTTGTTTCTATAATAATAGCACTATTCGGCAACAGGTCTTGAACTCCATCCACCACTAATTTTTCATCTCCCATTAGTCCTTCTGTAATAACCACCTGATTATCATAACTATCTCCTGAGTCTATGTAAATCTTTTTAGCACGCGGGACATCTTGGTCAGATTCATCTACCACATACACATATCTCTTACCCGTCACTTCTTGCTGTATAACTTCTAGCGGAATGATAACCTGATCTGGAATTTTTTGTTCCACAATGTTTAGTTCTGCTAGCAAGTTAGGTTTCAACACTCCACCCGGATTACTAGTTGCCATTTCTATTTTAAAAGTCCTGTTGGATGGATCAATAGATCTTCCGACCATAGTCACCTTCTTTGTCATGTCCTTTTCTAATGCAGGAAAATGGATATCTACATAGTCTCCTCTTTTTACTGAAGCCAAATATGACTCAGGTACATCTGCGACGATTTTTATAGAACCTGTATTAAGTATTTGTATGATTGGCATTCCAGGACTTGCCATCTCTCCTTGCTTCAAAAATATTCTATCCGCATAACCAGACATTGGAGCTATCACATCTTTCTTGCCCATTTGAGTTCTTAGTGTAGTCATAGATTTTTCAAGACTCTCTACATTTGATTTTGCTTGTAGGTACTGCATTTCAGAGCCAATCTTCTGGTTCCAAAGTCTTTCTTGTCTTTCATACATGGTCTTAGCTAGATCTAATCTCGTTTGTATCTCATTGATCTGATCTTGCACGATGCCTGCATCCATTGTTGCAATCAATTGTCCAGCATTTATATAATCACCTTCATTTACCGTCATGCTCATTATTCTTCCTCCTGTTTCAGAACTTGCCATTACAACATTATCCGTCATAACAGTTCCTTGGATTTTTGCGTAACTAGTGAATGTTTGCTTTTTTAATCCCATCACGTTTACTGGAATTTTTTTCTCCTCCTGCGGTGGCAATAAGGTAGCAAGGTCTTCCTCTAATGATTTAATCTCATCTTGAAGAGACTTTAATTCATTCTTCTTTTCTGTGAGTAAGTTTTGCTTACCTGCTAAATCTTGTGGTGCTTCTTTTTCTGCAGGCGCACAAGCAAAAACTAAAATGGTGATTAAGGCTATGGAAAGATATTTCATTTGTTTGATTAATTTCATTTTTAAAGTTTACCTAGAGCAATGTCCAAATCAATTTTTGCATTCAACAGCTCGTACAAGGCATTGATGTTAAGTGATTGCTCATTGAAAAGTGCAGCTTCCGCCTGGGTCAATTCGATACTAGACCCTACTCCTTCTCTAAATTTTATTTGGGTTTTTTCATAAATCTTTTCGGCAAGTGCCAAACTTTTTTCCGTCGACTCCAAAGTCGCTTTGGCATTCTTATATTGCAACCTTGCATTTGCTACTTGCAACTCGATGGCTCTTTCAAAATTATCTCGCTCTATCAAAGCTTTCTCTGTTGCCAACTTTGATTTTTCTATCTGAGACTTCCTCAATCCTCCATCATAAATGGGCACATTTACATTTAGACCTAGAACCACACTTGGTAACCAGCCAGGAAGATCATTGTTGAATAATTCATTTCTTGCTAGCGTTTCACCAGCATTTGCGAAAGCAGAAACAGAAGGCCAATTACTTTTCTTAACTGATTCGAGTTGGATATCCTGTAGCTCCAAACCTTTATTTATTTGGATGTATTCAGGCCTTTTGGTAATATCAAATTCATCTTCAAGATTGACCTCATCGATTTTTGATTTCTCAATAACAGTTTCCAAATCTTCCGCTAAGGCAATTTGCTGCTCCATTGGATATTCCATTTGAAACTTCAATAAGTTCTTGCTTAAGTTTTCAACTTGCAACAATTTCATTTTTTCCGTTTCTAGATTTGCAAGTGACAATTCAAGTCGATCCACATCCAGTTCTTCAATAAAGCCTTCCTTATAAAACTCTTTGGTTTCGAAAAGAGATTTTTCCAAGCTAGAAATGTTTTTATCAATTGTCTCTTTATTCTTATCCAAAATCAAAACATTCATATATGCTTTGGTTACATTATTTCTAATCTCCTGCTCAGAAATTTCAACTCCCGAACCAATAAAATCTTTGTACAATCGAGCAGCCTTTACTGCAGCTAGATAGGAACCATCGAAAATCAAAGCCCTAGCATCAATAGATGCTGCAATGTTATGCTTTTGAGCAAATGAAACTTCAAAAAATGTTGGATCACCAATTGGGATTGGGTTTGCTTGCGTAACTGAATTATTCAATACTCCAATTACAATGGGCGAGATAAAATCTTCTAGAGGCTGTTGAGGTACAGCTGGAAAATATTGGTATCCAAGGGTTCCATTTACCGTTGGCATTCCATTGGCTTTGATTTCATCTACACTTATTGCCGCTTCTCTAATATCAAGCTGTTTCATCTTCAAGCTGCTGCTATTTTTAAGCGCATAATCTATAGCCTCTTCTAAAGTAAACGAAGCTTGAGCCTGCCCCACATTTTGTAAGACCAGTATCGAGATGAATATTAATGTTATTCTACTTATCATTTAATTTATAGTCTTTGTATTTTTCTAATCCAGTTTTTGATAATATTCCGTGCATATGGTAGTCAATAAAATTTTCATACAATTCCACTTTCGTAAATGTCTTTATTGGGAACAGTTCATCATTTACGAGTGAGTAAGATAATTGTAGGTACAACTGAGATATGATTTCTTCTTTGAGAACCTTTCGGTAAATACCTTCCTCTTTTCCACGTTGGATATTGGAATGAATCGTTTGTCTGATAAAATTGAAGTGGTTTTTCTCAACCTTTTCCCAGCTCTTCTTGTAGTATTTTTTTAAATCGTAAGTGAGCGATGGTTTGAAATTTCTTAGGAAGAAAATGACATGTTCTGTGATTTTAATCATCTCATCCAAGGCATCTTTGGCTTCTTCCTTGATTTTTAAGATATCCTTACACTCTGATGCCATGTATCTGTCGACCACAAAGTCAATCAATTGAGCCTTGTTGGTCACC
>CALHKJ010000387.1 GCA_938033975.1 uncultured Saprospiraceae bacterium
CGATGGAGCGGTGTATGAAATTGCATATACAGTAACAGATGCATGTGGTCAATCAGCAAGTTGTACACAAACATTTACTTTGGATGTTGCAGGACCAAGCATAACATGTCCGGCAGATGCTGTAGTAGATTGTTTTGATGATATAGCAGAAGGCACCCCAACGACGTCTACTTCATGTGGCCAAGGAAGTACAGTATTAACAGTAGGCCCGACATTAGTAAGTGGAGCTAGTGGTTGTGATGGAGCGGTGTATGAAATCTCATATACAGTAACAGATGGCTGTGGTCAATCAGCAAGTTGTACACAAACATTTACCTTGGATGTTGCGGGACCAAGCATAACGTGTCCAGCAGACGCTGTAGTAGATTGTTTTGATGATATAGCTGAAGGCATACCAACAACGGCTACTTCATGTGACCAAGGAAGTACAGTATCAACAGCAGGTCCGACACTAGTCAGTGGAGCTGATGGTTGCGATGGAGCGGTGTATGAAATTGCATATACGGTAACAGATGATTGTGGTCAATCAGCAAGTTGTACACAAACATTTACTTTGGATGTTGCAGGACCAAGCATAACATGTCCGGCAGACGCTGTAGTAGATTGTTTTGATGATATAGCAGAAGGCACACCAATGACGACTACGTCATGTGGCCAAGGAGGTTCAGTAACAACTGCAGGACCGACCTTAGTGAGTGGAGATGATGGTTGCAATGCTGCAGTATATGAGATTGTATACACAGTTACAGATGATTGTGGAGCGTCAGCAAGTTGCACACAAACTTTTACTTTGGATGTTGCGAGTCCAACTATTAGCTGTCCTGTGGATGCAGTGGTAGAATGTGTTGATGCTATAGCTGTTGGTGTGGCAGTTACAAGTACCTCTTGTGGATTGGGATCAAGTGTAACAACAGTAGGACCGACCTTAATAAGTGGAGATGATGGCTGTGATGGAGCGGTATATGAGATTACTTATACAGTAACAGACGATTGTGGAGCATCAGCAAGTTGTACACAAACATTTAATCTTGAATATGAAGCAATAGTTTTAACAAGTCCTAGTGAAGATGTGAATGGGTCTTGCATAACGGATGTTCCGGCACCAATTGATATTACTGTAACAAATAATTGTGGTGAAACAATTGTTATAAGTCCTACTGATGATATAGCTGAAGGAAGTTGTCCAAATGATTTTGTAATTACTAGAACATGGTCACTAGATGATGCTTGTGGAAATATAACGACTGCCTCTCAAATAATTACTATTAGTGATAATGATGCACCAGAGCTGTCTTCTGTTCCAGAAGATTTGACCTTGGATTGTAGTGCAGATTTTTCACCAGTGGAATTAGAGGCAATAGATAATTGTGATGGATCTATTATTGTATCTTCTAGCGATGAAATAATTCCTGGAGATTGTCCTAATAATTATGTTATAAATAGAAGTTGGACTTTTGTAGATAATTGTGGTAATTCTGAAACCTATAATCAAACGATTACTGTTGAAGACACAACTCCACCAACAATTCCAATTAATCAAATTGCTGGATTTGAAGATCTTGTAAATGGTGGAACTATGGCATTGGCTTGTGTAACAACAGATGAGCAATTTATTTTGCCGCAATTAAGTGAACTAGAGGATCTTATTTCTGATGAATGTGCCGGCGAATTTACTTATGAATTAACTGATGAATACTTAGGGCCAGGAGATTGTGCAACAGACGGATATCTAGCAAAATATCATTGTGAAATAGTTGTAGAAGATGTTTGCGGAAACGTAAATGAGTTTGAGTTTTTCTTAGATATTGTAGATAATAACCCGCCTACTTTTATTGATCTACCAGATGTAGATTTTATGAGAGTAAATTGTCATGAAATTCCAGAACCTTATGAAGTTATTGCAGATGACGAGTGTATTTGTGTGCATTTGACAATGGAAGAAAATTTAATTGAGAGTTCTCAAAATTGTGATGAGAATATTCTTGTTAGAACTTGGACAGCTGAGGATCACTGTGGAAATGTTTCTACTTATGCACAAACAATAGTATTAATTGATGAAACTGCACCAATTATTGTTGATGAATTTTTAACAGGATTGGATAGTTATTATTGTGAATTTAATCTTCCAAATCTTACAACGGCAGATATAATTGAATGTAATGATTTGACCATGTTAGATTACTTCGACGAAATCATACCAACTGAATGTTCGAATGCTGATGTATTATTTAGACAATGGTTGTTGAGTGATGAGTGTGGCAATGCTACTACAATACCTCAGTATTTTTACTTATTGAATGGAGATATGGCAGATGTTGTGCCAGAATTTAGAAATGAATTTTTGTCACAATTTTCAATGGATACAATTATAGAAGTTACGAATGCACAATTAGACTTAATTAATAGTGACAATGGATTTTCTATTGAGTTTCCTGATGCTTGTAATTTTGATTATGTCTATGCTTTGAATATTGATAGGGAGGATTTAGCATGTGATGATAACTTCGATTCGCATATTACTCTAGAATATACAGTTGCAGATCCTTGTGGTAACAGAACAGAATACTTTTTTGAATTATTTGTATTGAAATCTGGTGATTTCGGTTTGTCAGATATTCCAGAAGAAATAGATATATTCTGCTCTGATCAAATGCCAATAATTGAACCAGTTGCTGCAGAAACTTTTGCAATTACTGAGGTAATTATTCCTGGTAATTGTCCAAATGAATATATAATGGAAAGGAATATCGTCGTTTCAGATACTTGTGGCTTGGAGTTTGAATTTAGCCAAAGAATAAATGTAATGGAGGCAAGACCAAATCTTCCAATGGATGATATAGAATGTGAGATGAATATGGAGGATGAATATTTTGTAGAGAGTCCTTGTTCAGATGAGATGATTCGTTTTGCTTTAATCTCTAGGGATACAATGAATGACTGTATTGGATCGCTTAGAGTAGAAAATTTATTTGTCTCTGATCCAAGTGAGTGTGGTAATGTCTTTGAACAGAGAGTTGTACAAATAATTTCAGACACCATTGCACCTGAAATCGTATTCGAGAATAGTATTTTGAACGATATATTTGAAGGGGAAATAACAGTTGTTAACAGAAGTAACTTGGTTGTATATGGAACGTTGATAAATTATGAAATCTATCCTAATCAATATTCAGTATTCGCAATCGATGACTGTCAAGAGGAAGTAGAAGTGGAAAGAAGAATGAATGTTGAGTACATGCCATGTTTGCTTAACGATGGAATTTTCAAACGAATTGCATTTACTTGGGAGGCTGAAGATTTATGTGGAAACATAGTTGAGGTGCAGAGAACAGTTGATATAATTGATGATTATGCACCGAGACATGGGGCCATTACACCGGAGCTTGTATACTTCTGTGATGCACCTGTTCCACCTTTACCATTTATTAGTTTCTTTGATGAAAATCAGTATACTGTTGATTTTGATATAGAACTTGTTTCATCTGATGAAGAAGCTCATATCATAAACAGAAAGTGGACTGTTACAGATGGTTGTGGGAATGTAAATGAAGTGAATCAAAGGGTTGTCCATTATTTAAATTCACTAGACGGTGAAATTAATATATTGGGAGAAGTATTCTGCAATACAAATAATAATACCGCCAGATTCGATATGGGTGATGTAGGAGATGTAACTTATGAATGGTCAATTATTGGTGAAGATTGTTTCATTTCATCTGGACAAAATACCAACGAAATAACTTTTACAGTTGGTTTCCAAGAAGTTGAGATAGTCGTAGAAGCTAGAAATGAGGATAATTGTTCAGTGACATCTAGTGAAATACTAACTTGTATTCCAAGACCAAAAGCTGTTGAATCTAGAATGATTTTGGATGATTCCTGGAATGTTGCTTTATCACCAAACCCAGCAAGTAGTGAATTAACTATTGAATTTGATTATGAATATGATAGAATGATCGTAGGACAAATATTTAATTCAAATGGAGAATTTGTAAAAGAATTGAATTTTGCTAGTAAGGTATCCTTGATTGATATCACTGATATGGTTTCGGGAGTTTATTTTATGAAAGTAAGTGACAGTAAAAAATCTCAAATTTTGAAATTTATTAAGTTGGACTAGTTGATTGGATTTTCCAAGCTTAAGGATTGTGAAGGCTATTTACAAGTGTAAATAGCCTTCTTTTATTTTGTTATTTGTGTTCTGATTTTAATAAGAACAAAAGAGAAAAATCATTTTCTAAAACTTAAAAGGCTACTTACAAGAATGTAAGTAGCCTTTCTTTATCAAACTTTTTTCTTAATACGCTTTTATAGAACTACTGTAACATCCCCTTTCAAAATGCCTTTTTCTCCCCATTTGGTTCTGTAGGTTGCAATGAATACATACACCCCAGGCACAACATATTCGCCATTAAACTTTCCATCCCATCCTAAGGATGGTCTATTAGGTTGGAATTCTTCATTTACAAAAACAAGTTCCCCCCATCTATCGAAAATGTGTAATTCTTCAATTATTTCAATGTTAGGGTGAGTGTAAATTGTGAATCTTTTATTTTGTAATTCAGTACCATTATTTGGTGTTATAATATTAGGAGCGAATGCCTCTGCTTCTAGATCCATCAGTACTCTAATTGTTGTCGTATCAGAACATCCATATTCATCATATATAGTAATCAGATAGTTGGTGTTCACATCCGAATAGATAACTGGGTTTAAGCAATCGGTACAGGATACACCTTCTGTGGTATTCCATTCTAGAGATGAAATATTTGCTTCATCTAAATTCGTAATCAGTTGTACAGTTTCTGAGCCATTTTCTTCAAGTTCAATTAGAGGAGGGTCTGCTATTATTGAGACTTCATTTTCGAAACCAATGGTAATTAGTGTATCATGGAGACATCCATTCGCATCTTCAATTAAAAGTTCGTAGTCTCCAGACCCTAGATTATCAAAAACTGGTCCTTGGGTATTTTCATCCCCATTAAGACTATAATTATAAGGGCCATTTCCACCAAGTATTCCTTCGATTGAAATTGAGCCTCCATCTTCATTACTACAGAATGGATCAGCAACATTGGTAACTACACCATAAGGCTTGTTTTCATCACTTTCAATGTATAAACTATCTATTGCAACACAACCTGTAAGTACATCAGTAATCTGCACATAATATGTCCCTTCTTGATTAACTGTAGGATTAAGTTGCGTTATTCCATCAACGATATTTCCATATTCTGTACTCCATTCATATTCATATAACCGATCTGTATCTGAGGATGTATTCAATGCATCAAGCATTACTTCAGTCTGAGTACATGCAATAAACATGTCATTTCCTGCTTCAATCTCAGGCTGGAAGTTTATTTCTAATACCTCAACGGAATCTATGTTTGTGCAACCATTTATTAAATCAGTTGCTTGAACATAATACCACCCAGGCTCAAAGGCTTGTAAGGAATTATCTCCAGATGTTAATGATTCATTATTTTCATAAGACCATTCAATTTGAATATCATTTCCAATTTCCGGTATTGAGAATTCAATTTGTACTTCATTTGTGATACAATCTAACATCAAAGGTTCTTGAATATCAATGAGAGGGTATTCGGACATGTCTTGAATCATTATGGTGTCTAAACTCATACATCCCGTTATTGTATCTATAGCCATTAAAATAACTTCTCCATCATCTACTACATCAAAGCTATTACCATTCATTTCAATAGAAGAACTTAACCAAGTATAGCTGATATTGTCTTCAGGGTTTACAAATAATTCTATCGAAGTCAATTCACAATCGATGATATTATCGGAAGAACTTAATATTAGTGCAGTTGGTTTGTCAAATTCATCTGTGACTAAAACCGAACTGATGTCAGAACAATCTTCTGTTGAGTCAAAAACTTCTAAGGTGTATAAACCTGACTCAAATACCTCGACATATTGATCATTTGAAATAACATCACCATTATCATTGTACCAAGTTAATTGGATGCCGTCACCGATTGTCGTTTGATCACCACCTAATAATGCAGATTCAATTTGGCATGTTAATAATGCATCTTGCCCTGCATCAGCTAACACCTCACAAAAACAATTTGGAGGGCTAACAAGTAAAGAGTTACTACAATCTAATTCTGAATTTGAGATAAAGATATTTACTTCTAAGTTGATATCGATCTCATTTATCTGATAAAGTCCTCCTCCAAGATCCTCTATATCTATATTAATATCAGAGCTAATATTTTCTGCAGAAGTTGAGAAAATGAATGAATATAAATCTGCATCTTCGTTACACGCTATTTCTGTAATTTGTATGTTTGGAATATCAATTACATCAACAGTAAATGCTGAAACTCCTTCACATCCATCAGAATCTGTAACTGTTAGCTCGTATATGCCACTTTCATTTACGATAATGCTTTCGTTGGTTGAGCCTGTTGACCAATTATAAGAATCAAAAGTTCCATCAACAGAAAGTGTACTTTCTTCTCCTTCGCAAATCATATTTGTTCCAACTATTTCAGGTGTTGGAAGCGTAGAAGCATCTACGAAAACTTCATCGGAAATACTACAACTTAAGTTATTGTTGGTAACAATAAGACTGTAGAGACCTCCCATATTTGCCATGGCTGTAATGTTAGTGGATATAACTTGTCCATTAGGGTCAATCCACTCGTAGGTAAATTCTCCTCCCATTGAACTTCCAGATCCATCTAAGATTACTGTTGAACTTTGGCAACTTAAGCTTTGATCTGCTCCTGCATTTGCAAGTACTTCGCAAGTACAGTTTGGAGGATTAATAAGTAATGAGCTATTGCAGTCAATTGAAGAATTAGAAGCATAAACATTTACCGAAAGGGAAATATTTATGTCAATAATTTGATATAAACCTTCTCCTAAATCTTCTATCGCATTGTTATTATCAATGCTAATATTCTCTCCAGAACTTTGGAATACCACAGAATACATTTCTTCATCTTCACTGCATGTTATTTCTACTATTTCTATCGTAGGAATTTCTATTAGATCGACTGTAAAAGCATTTACTCCTTCACAACCTTCAGAGTCCGTTACAGTCAATTCATAAGTGCCTGCTTGATCCACAGTAATACTTGAACTAGATGCGCCATTTGACCAAGAATATGATTCAAAAGTATCATTAACTATAAGTGTTGTTTCTTCTCCTTCGCAAATTAAATTTATTCCATCTATCTCGGGAGTTGGTAGGTTAGATGCATCTATGAAGACAACACTTGATACACTACAATCTAAGTCATTATCAGTAACAATGAGTGTATAGAGTCCTCCAATATTTGCCATTGCTGTCAAACTAGTAGAGATGACTTGTCCATTAGGATCAATCCACTCGTAGGTAAATTCTGTTCCCATTGAGCTACCAGTTCCATCTAAAATCACTTGAGAGCTTTGGCAATTTAATATTTGATCACTACCTGCATCAGCGATTGCTTGGCATTCGCAGTTTGGTGGTAGAATTTCAATATTTTCTGAACAAGAAGTTAGATCATTGCCAATAGTAATATTTATAATTTGCATATTCGGAATACCACTTATTTGGAATGTTCCTAGTGCAATTTCTTCATTATTTAGTCCAAGATCATTGGTCACAAATTGTGCTTCTGTAGAAATAACAACAGTGTATTGCTCCCCATCTTCAGAGCAAGTTATATTATCAATTTCGTAACTTGGGGTTTGTTCATTTTCAATTGTAATAGAGGTAGTTGTAATACATCCTTCGTTGCTATAAACGGTAAGATCATATGTGCCTCCACCTATGATAGTTGTACTTGGTTCGTTAGATCCAGTTGACCATTCGTAACTTGCGTAATTATCTTCAACTGAAAGTATGATACTTTCTGAAGGGCACGCAGTTGCAGGGCCGTTTATTTCTGGAGTTACTATATCTGAGGTGAATATTTCTAAACTACCTTCTCCAGAACAACTACCACTTTGGTCAATTACATTTAGAGTATAAATTCCTGGTTCATCTACAGTTATCGTCTGAGAATTTTCACCATTGCTCCATTCGTAAAAGCCATAACCAGCTCCAGCATCAAGTGTAACGGATTGCCCATCACAAATATATTGATCACCTGATATGTTTGGAGTTAATTCTGTGTCTTCTGAAATAATAGTCTCTGCATTTTGTTCGCAGCCATTCATGTCAGTTGCTGTCACCATTATTGGCCCTTCCGTGGACACAATGATAGTGTTTCCTGTTTCGCCATTGCTCCACTCTACATTTGTCCATTGGTCGGAAATACTCAGGCTTGTTGAACTACCTTGACAGAAAGAAGTAGATCCATTAATATTTAAATTAGTGCTAGGGAAATTTTCAATTGTTATAGATCCGATTGCAACGCACCCTACAGTATTTGTTACGGTAACCATGTATGTACCTGCACTATTTATTTCTAAGCTATCATTATTTTCACCAGCTATATTCCAGGAGTAAGTTTCATATCCTGTAAGTGATAAAATTAGTGATGAGTTTTCACAAATAAATGGCTCTCCTTCTATTTGAACAGGCTCTATTTCATTTGTAATTACAGTGAAGTTGCTACTTGCTTCACAGCCAAGAGAATTCGTGACAGTTACTGAATAGATTCCTGGTGTAGAGACCTGAATATATTGTTCGTTGCTTCCGTTGCTCCACGCATAATTTGAATAATTGGTGTCAAAGCCTAATTGGACTTGATTTTCTTCGCAGATTGCGTATGGATTATCGTTGGAAGGTAATTCAAAACTTCCATCAATTATATCGATCGATCCAATGCCTGTACATCCTGATTCATCACTTACGGTCACGGAATAAGTTCCTTCTTCTGTAACATTTATAGATGAGCTAGTTTCTCCAGTACTCCATTCATAGCTATCAAAGAAATTTCCTGCAGATAAATTACTCGTTGAACCATCACATATTATCTCTGAATCAGCGGCAACATTTACCGAAAGGTTATTGTCTTCTATGATTGTTACACTTGTCATATTGGTGCAGCCTGCACCATCCGTAACTGTTACACTATAAGTTCCTTCTGTATTTACTTCAATTGTATTCGTAGTTTCTTCTGTACTCCAAAGTATATCTGACCATGAGCCTAATAACTCTAATGAGGTACTAGAATTGGTGCAGAAACTTGTCGAGCCGACAATCTGCGGAGTTTCTACTTCATTATTGGTTAAAATTACTGAAGCAGAACCTTGGCAACCATTTGCATCTGTAACAGTAACAGATACTTCTTGTGCGATTCCTATCTCTAGGGTTTGCCCAGTTGCTCCTGGGATGCTCCATTGATACGAAGTAAATTCTCCAGCATCCAGAGTTACCAATGAACCAGGACAGAAATTCGTTTCTCCTAGAATTACTGGTACAGGTCCATTTTCTGTTTCAATGGTAGCAGATGTAGATAATTCACATCCTTCCAATGTTGTCACTGTTACGCTATAGGTCCCAGGATTTGATGTTGTAATATTTGAATCTGTTTGCCCTGTACTCCAGATGTATGAGGCATATGTTTCATTTACATAAATATTGGTTTCTGCACCTTCACAAAGTGTAGTGATTCCACCAATTGTTGGATCGTTTGCTTCAATTAAGAAAAGTTCGATTGCTGCTTCTCCGGTACATCCATTTCCATCATCAACAATTACCGAATATGTACCTGGAGTACTTACTTCTATAGTTTGTGTATTAAAAGGTCCTTCAGGTGTGCTCCAAACGTAGGAGTCAAAGTTGCCCGCATCAAGTATTGTACTCGTACCTTCACAAATATTTGGATTGCCAATTATGTCAAAGCTTAGTGAAGTTTCTTCAGAAATTAAAACAGATTCAGATAAAATACATCCTCCACTTGTAGTAACTGTTACACTGTATGTGCCAGCTTCTTCGATTAATAAACTTTGGTTGCTTGATCCATCAGACCACTGATAATCTGTATATCCAGCACCAGCATCGATAGTAGTAGAGCTGCCAAGGCAGAATGAGCTAGATCCACTTAAGATCAATGGATCTTCATTTATTTCTATTACTTCAAGTGTGCCTATTCCTGTACAGCCACCAGCATCTGTTACTGTTACTGTTATAGTCTGAGGAGAAGAT
>CALHKJ010000388.1 GCA_938033975.1 uncultured Saprospiraceae bacterium
GATAGCTCAAGCAAAAAACAATAAAGAAATAGCAGAACAGCTATACATAAGTGATCAAACTGTTTGTGTTCATCGAAAAAACATTATGAGAAAATTGGGAGTTAGAAATACTGTCAACTTAATCAAAATGGCGCTGGAACATCAGCTTGTTCAATATTAGATTATAAGAAATTTATAATAGGACTACCTCCCCCGGTACTATTCCCCTGTTAGACTGAACGTTTGTATAAATTTTAAGAATTATTTACGCTACGTAAATAACCTAAAACCGATTTTAACAATGAAATCACTAACGTTTACACTACGTGGGTTTGCATCTAGAGCAACAAAAAATGCCTTTTTGTGCACCTTAATTCTTTTTGGTCTGGTAAGTACTTCAGTACTTTCAGCACAATGTTCACTCACTTGTGGAGACAGACAATTATCTGTCGATGGAAACTGTGAAGCGGAAATTACTCCTGCTCATATCCTGACAAATAGTCCGCTTGACGCAAGCTGTGAATATAGAGTTGTAATTACAGATTTAGATGACAATCTTATTGCAGAATCAGAAGAATTCGGCGGCGCATTAATTCATCCAACGATTTCTTTAAGCGATGGATCAAAATTCAAAGCTAGTATCGAATATACTGATGATGGAGATGTTTTTTCTTGTTGGAGTTACTTAACAATTGAAGACAAATTACCACCTGAGGTAGCTTGTCTTGAAGATGTCACTGTAGCATGTACAAGAAGTCACCCTGATGATCTAATGACATCAACAACGATTTGTTATTCTGCAGAAGATACTGATGATACAAATGCTGGTGCTGATATTTTTGAATTCACTATAGAATTTCAAAATGGTGCCTTTCCATGGGAGCTAATTAGCTCAGCAGAATTGAATCTTGATTTTGAAGGAGATGCAGACGATTTCGATATCGAATTTACTAGTCCAACTGGTACCGTATACAATACTGTATATTCTGGTAGTGGAACGGATATGAGCACATTTGAAGGTATTCAAACTTCAGATGCAATTATCGCGGGTACTTGGACAGTAGCATTAATCAGCACAGATATCACAGAGCTAAATGACGCAGAAATTTGTATTGAAAGCACATCTATATTTTTAGATTCTCCAGAAATTTCAGACAACTGTTCTGATTCTTATATTGAATTTCTATTTGATCAATTAAATGATGTTGAGTGTGAAGGTCAAGAAGATCCGATTTGTGCATACGAAAGAGTGATAACCTACAGAACAGTAGATGGTTCTGGAAATGTATCACCATCATGTAATTTCACGATCTGCTATAACAAGCCATCAATTAACAGCGATGAATTTGTATTTCCTCCAAATGTTGACCTTTCATGTCAACTTGATGATACTGACGGAGATGGAATTCCAGATTTCAATTTTAGTTCTTGGGATACAAACCAAAATGGTTATCCTGATCCTTCAGATGAGGGAGTTGGATACCCCAGTATTGATGGAATTGACTTGATTCCTGGAGAAGAAAATTTATGTAAATTAAGCGTAGCATATTCAGACACTCAAATTGATGTTTGTCCAAATGGTGCATCTTATAAATTGATCAGAACTTGGACAATTTTAGATTGGTGTGAATCAACTTCAAGAACATGGATTCAATCGATTAAAGTTTCTGATGATCAACCTCCATTCTTAGTGTGCCCACCAGATACATTAACTTTTACAGCTAGTGGATATGGATGTACAACTGATGTTACTTTTTCACCTTTAAGCACAACTGATGATACAGGTGTTCAATTCTTATACGATTGTTCAAGTGTAACTTTCCAAGTTGAATTCTTAAGAGCGGATGAAAGAGATGTGAATGATGTAGATCAACCATTCAATCCGGCAATAGATAATGGAGATGGAACTTTTACAGCACAAGATGTACCAGTAGATACATTTTGGGTGAAATATATAGCTACTGACGGATGTGGAAATTCAAGTGAATGCAGATTTGAAGCATTTGTAAAAGATCAGGGAGCACCATTCGCTATCTGTGATCAATATACCGCTGTAGCCTTAAGTGAAGATGGATGGGCTAGAGCTGAAGCGATATCATTTGATGATGGTTCATATGATGAATGTTCAGAGAATGTAAGCTTCCAAGTAAGAAGACCTTCTACACCTTGTAGTTCTTTACCTGACTATGAAGGAAACGATACACAGTTTGGAGATTTTGTACAATTCTGTTGTGCTGATTTAGCTCAAGAATACGTGCAAGTTGAACTATTAGTGACAGATGCATCTGGGAATACAAACTCTTGTTTAGTAAATGTTCAAGTTCAAGATAAATTTGGTCCAGAACTAGAAAGTTGCCCACAACAAAGCGTAACTATTGGATGCTCAGAATATGATGAAGATACTTTATATGGTACTCCGAGTCAGCCAGTTGTTAATTCTGCAACATGTACAGAGACTATCAATGTTGAATACGAAGACTCTGCTAATATAGATGGAGATTGCTCAACAGGAAGTGTGACAAGAAGATGGTTCTACACATTAAATGGTGAGAAAATTTATCTTGAATCTTGTGCGCAGACAATAATCATAGAGTCAGATTTCAACTCTTCGATTTCTTTCCCTGCAGATATGGATATTGATTGTTCGCAAGTCGCAGCAACAACAGGTGTTCCTACAATAAATGGAAACCCAGTTACCGACTATGAAGGTTGTGCAAATTTTGCATACACTTCAGAAGATCAAAGATTCTTTGATGTTGATAATATTTGTTTCAAGATCTTAAGAACACATACTGTAATTGACTGGTGTGAATACGTACCTAACTCAGGTAGCACAGCAGGTTACTATACAGATACACAAATAATTAAAGTATCAAATACAGCAGCACCAACTATTCAAGAATGTGCGGAAGAAGTTTCACAATCTTTGGATGATGCTACTTGTATGAATAGAGTACGACTTAACGTGCCGTGGGGATATGATGAATGTTTAGAGATGCCAATTTTGCCTCATGATATGGGTTATAACGTGGTGTCAAATGGTCAACTTGTAGAAGAAGTAGCTTCTATTTCTACTACTGATGGGACTATTACATTACAACCACTTCCGAAAGGAATTCATGAAGCCAATTTCTTTATTTATAATAGTTGTAACAACCCTCCTGCTACATGTACAGTGCAGATTGTTATAACTGAAACAGATACTATTAATCCAATACCGTATTGCTTGGGTGGTATCACAACTGTCTTGATGAATCAAACAGGTGAGTCATTACCAAGTGTTGAGATTTGGGCATCTGATTTTGATTTAGGAAGTACAGATAATTGTACGGATGCATCTGACCTTACTTTTACTTTCGAAGATGGAAGCTCTTTCATGGACTTAGGTTGTGAAGATGAAGGACCTATGACTTTGAAAATATTTGTAACTGATGAATGCGGAAATTCAGACTTCTGTGAGACAACAATTAATATCCAGGCAAATGGATTGATTTGTGATACAGTGGTCATCGATTCTACGGATTTCGATCCAAACAATATGAGAATTGATATTGCTGGCTCTGTATTTACAGAGAATGATAAAATGATTGAAGGAGTAGATGTGATGTTGAATGATATGAGCTCAGGGCAAATTACAATGAATGAAACAAGTAGCAATGGTTCTTATTTGTTTGATGATGTATTGTCTGATGATCAATATATGTTACAAGCTGAAAATGATATTGACTATTTGAATGGTGTATCTACTTTAGATATCCTACTTATTCAAAAACACATATTAGGAATCAGTGAATTAGATAGTCCTTATAAATTAATTGCAGCAGATGCGAATAACTCTGAAACAATTTCTGCTTTAGATTTAATCCACCTGAGAAAATTGATTTTAGGTATTTACACTGAGTTACCTAATAATGATAGTTGGAGATTTGTGGATTCAGAATTTGTTTTCGCTGATCCTACTGTTCCATTCCCATTCGCAGAGACAATTTCTCTTAATAATATGAATGGAGACCAGATGAGTAATGATTTCATTGCAGTGAAAATTGGAGATGTAAATAACAATGTTGTTCTATCAAACTTCAGCACTGAAACAACAGATTCAAGAAGTTTGAAAACAATCAATGTTTCAAATGAATCATTTAAAAAAGGTGAAAGAGTTTCTATGACACTACAAGGTGATATAGACGCACTTGCCGGAATTCAGTTTGCTTTAAACTACGATTTCCATATGCTTGATTTCAATGGTGTAAGCAGTGACAAATTTACCGTGAGTGAAAGTAACTACTACGTTCAAAACCCTGGTATGCTATTATTCTCATGGAATGATTACAGAAACCAAGACTTCAATGATGCACTGGTAATTGAGTTTACTGCTAAAACAGATGGAGAACTTATCAACTCTTCAATAAGCTTTGTAAATGAAGTATTAAATGCTGAAGTCTATAATAATGATAACGAAACTAGCCAGCTAAAACTTGAGATAGAAGGTCAAGTGGAAGATATTGATCAATTGAGATTGTTACAGAACAAACCTAACCCGTTTAGTGACATTACAAACATTGGTTTTTATTTACCAGCAGCTGGAAATGCTACAATAAGTATTATTGATCTATCTGGTAAGCTTATTTATAAAACAAATGGACAATTCTCAAAAGGATTTAATGAACTAGTAATTAGTTCAAATGAAATTAAAGCAAGTGGTCTTCTTTACTACCAATTGGATACTGAGTATGGCTCAGAAACGAAGAAGATGTTAATGATTAAGTAATATAACAATCATAAATTCCTATAGAAGCCAGGGTCATTAATTGTCCTTGGCTTCTTTTTTATCTATGCGCATCTATTTGTACTATTAATACGTTTTCATTATTGAAAATAACTGCTCTATTCATAGCGTAATAAGAGCAGGAATGTTAATTTTGTGCCCTATACATTAAAATCCCGATGATGCAAAAACACATTATCTTTATAATTTTCACTCTACTTTTTTCTTTTAGTGCTTCAGCACAATTAGAAGTCAATTTCAGTACGGAAAGTACTCCTACTCCAGGTGGCACAGTAGATGTGGATGTTTCAGTTTCAAATTTCGATGATATTATTACTTTACAATACTTTATCCTTTGGGATTCACTTGTATTGTCATATAATTCTATCCTGAATATAACTGATCAATTAGAACAATTTTCCGTCGGAAGTGTCGGAACCCCAGAAACTGCAGTGACCTTAGATGATGGCGAAATGTCAGTGTCTTGGAGCCACTCATCTACCAATCCTTTTACTATTCCTGATGGAACTAGACTTTTTACTATAAGATTGGATGTAGTAGGCACTGATTGTGACTCAACTGCAGTTGAAATCGGAAGTGCAGGTCAATTTCAAAACATTGAGGTTGTAAATGCAGACTTCGAAGATATTGGAGCTGTTTCTAATATGTTACCATTTGCTTTACCTGGCACAGATTGTGGTTCTGGAGGCGGTGGCGGTGGCGGCCAAGATGGTATCGTCCTTAGAAGCAACAGTGTCAGTGGAGATAATGGTGACAATATCTGTGTTTCAATCATTGTGGATAATTTCACAGATGTACAGTCAGCACAAGGAAGTATGATGTGGGACCCTGCAGTATTAAGCTACACAGGTAACCAGAATAATATATTGCCAGGAAATGCATTTGGCGAAGCTGATATAGCTCAAGGAATGCTAGCTTTCAATTGGTTTGATAGCTCTGGTGTAACCCCGCAAAATCTTGCAAATGGCACTGTTTTATTTGATGTATGCTTCGATGTAATCGGAGCAGCTGGTACTTCTACCACCTTCAAATTCACAGATAGTCCATCTATGATTGTATTTTCTGACTCAAATGATGAAGAATTAGAATTTACGACAAGCTCTAGCACGATTTCAGTTAATTCTGAAGGCGGCGGAGGCGGCGGAAATGGAATCGTCCTAAGCTCCAATTCAGTAAGTGGAGACAATGGAGATAATATTTGTATCCCAGTATTGGTTGACAATTTCGCAGATGTTCAATCTGCTCAAGGAAGTATGATGTGGGACCCCGCTGTGTTAAGCTTTACGGGGACTCAAAATAATAATCTACCAGGAAATGCATTTGGAGAGGGAAGTATCAATCAGGGACTGCTAGCATTCAATTGGTTTGATAACTCTGGGGTAACACCAGTAACCCTAGCAAATGGTTCATCTTTATTTGAAGTTTGCTTTGATATTATTGGAGCTGCAGGTAGCTCAACTACCTTCAAATTCACTGATGACCCTTCTATGTTAGCATTTTCGGACTCAAATGACCAAGAAATTGACTTTTCAACCACTTCAAGCACTATTTCTGTCGCAGGAGGTGGAGGCGGTGGTGGTACTGACCTTGTCATTACTATGGAAGATGTTATTGGA
>CALHKJ010000389.1 GCA_938033975.1 uncultured Saprospiraceae bacterium
GCTAGTGGGGTAGTGGTTAAAACATGCTTTCCTGCATTAACAGAATCTATGATATGCATCGCATGTTGCTGAGGTGGGCTTAAAAGAAAAATGGCATCAATGTCATGATTGTTTACAATCTGATAATAATCAGTGTAAGCATATTGCACATTCAGTTTGGTCTTAGCGAAAGCCAGTTCTTCTTGACTTAGACTACAGGCAGCCAACAGATCAACATGCTTTACATTTTGTTGTATAAGTTGCGCATAAGACCTTCCAAGTCTCCCAAGTCCTATAATTCCAGCTTTTACCTTGTCTATCATCACTTATATCGTTACAATAAACAAGCCAAGCAGGTCTTGAAAGCTCATATCTTGGTCATATGAGCTACATTCTTATTTTTTAATGGATATATGCAGAAAATCTAGCTTAATCGATGCTCAAAGCTAGTTTATAGAATCAATTCTAAATATCAATATTAGCGTACTTGGCATTCGTCTCAATAAATCTTCTTCTTGGTGGCACTTCATCACCCATCAACATGGAGAAAATTCTATCAGACTCATTTACATCCTCAATGGTGACCTGGCGCAATATTCTTTCTTCAGGATTCATAGTTGTTTCCCAAAGCTGGTCTGCATTCATTTCACCAAGCCCCTTATATCTTTGGGTCTTAATTCCAGATGTTTCAGGTCCGCCCATATTGTTGATGATATCTTGACGCTCTTCATCATTCCAAGCATATACCTTGGTGTTACCTTTCCTAACCATATAAAGTGGTGGTGCTGCGATGTACACAAAACCTTGCTCAATCAATGGCTTCATGTATCTAAAAAAGAAAGTAAGTATCAATGTAACAATGTGACTACCATCGACATCGGCATCACACATGATGACTATTTTATGATATCTAAGTTTTTCTATGTTCAGTATTCTTTCTCCGTCTTTATCTTCTATCGATACACCAAGTGCAGTAAAGAGATTTTTTATCTCTTCATTTTCATAAATTTTATGCTCTAAGGCTTTCTCAACATTTAGAATCTTTCCTCTCAATGGTAATATCGCCTGAAACCCTCTATCTCTTCCTTGTTTCGCTGTTCCACCGGCAGAATCTCCCTCAACTAAGAATATCTCACTCTCTCCTGGATCTTTAGAACTACAATCAGATAATTTACCCGGCAATCCACTTCCCGTAAGTACATTTTTTCTCTGTACCATTTCACGAGCCTTTCTTGCTGCATGTCTTGCAGTTGCCGCTAAGATTACCTTGTCAACAATCCTTCTCGCATCCTTAGGGTTTTCTTCTAGATAAGCAGCCAAAACTTCACCTACAGCTCTGGATACAATTCCAGTTACTTCCTGATTTCCTAATTCCCCCTTTGTCTGACCTTTGAATTGAGGCTCAGGCACTTTAACGGATACCACAGATGTTAATCCTTCTCTAAAATCTTCTCCTGATACTTTAAACTTCAACTTGCTAAACAAACCATTGTCCTCAGCATATTTTGAAAATACTCTATTCACCGCTCTTCTAAATCCACTAACATGCGTTCCTCCTTCTCGAGTATTAATATTGTTTACAAATGAATAAATGTTTTCAGAGAAACTTGTGTTGTACTGCATCGCAACCTCTACCTCAACATTTTCTTCTTTACCAACTACATGGATTGGAGTTGAAATCAAAGGTGTTCTACTTTCATCTACAAAGGTGACAAACTCCTTAAGACCTCCCTCTGAATAAAACGAAGTAGCTTTGAAACTGCCATCATCCTCTTTTTCTCTTTCATCTGTCAGCTTCAAATTCAATCCCTTATTTAAGTAGGATAGCTCTCGCATTCTAGCTGCTAGTGTATCAAAATTATATACCAAAGAGTCAAAAATTTCTCCGTCTGGTTTGAAGGTAATTGTTGTTCCTCTTTTATCGGTTTTACCTATAACCTTTACATCTCCTTGAGGCTTACCTTGCGAATACTCTTGTTCGAAAATTTCACCTTCTCTATGTACCTCAGCTCTCAAGTAAGAAGACAAGGCATTAACACAAGAAACACCAACTCCATGCAGACCACCTGATACTTTATAAGTGTCTTTATCGAATTTTCCACCTGCATGTAGAACTGTCATTACAACCTCCAAAGCAGACTTTTGCAGTTTATCATGCATCCCAGTTGGAATACCTCTTCCGTTATCTACAACAGTGATAGAATTATCTTCATGGATAATCATGTCAATGTGACTTGCATGTCCAGCCAAATGCTCATCTATCGAGTTATCTACAACCTCCCAAACTAGATGATGCAGCCCCTTAGAATCAGTGCTACCGATATACATCCCAGGCCTTTTTCTTACCGCTTCTAATCCTTCTAGTGCCTGAATATTATTAGCACTATAATTGCTTTTCTTGTCTGCCATGAAATAAGCTTATTTTCTTTGTTAAATCAATGTGCAAATATACACCTAATACCGCTAAAATCGGCCTTTTGAGGGCTTCTATTTGCCTAATAGATTAGTCTTTTGCCATATTGTAACTATTTAAGCCACAATAAGTTGTGTATAGATTCTTATTCTTATTTTCGCTTCCGCAAATTTCTATTAGGATTCAATTTTTATTTCCATAAATATGGACTAGTTTTCATGAATACTTTTACACTTAAAACAGAGGCAGATCTGCAATTCGTAGTGCCACAAATCGTCAAACTGTTAAGAGAAAACCTAATTCTCTTAAAAGGTGAAATGGGAGCAGGCAAAACAACTTTTGTGAAATATTTGGTGAAAGAATTAATCGATTATGATTTAGTTAATTCTCCTACCTTTTCCATTGTTAATGAATATTCATTTAACGAAAGTGATCCAATCTATCACATGGATCTTTATCGCCTTGAAACCATAGATGAGGCACTTAACATCGGTATTGAAGAATATCTTGATTCTGGAAGACTTTGTATCATCGAATGGCCAGACCTCATCAATCCAATTCTTCCTAAGGATTATCACATCATTGAGATAAAAACTTTATCTGAAGACCAAAGGTCAATTAACTTTACTTAATCTACCAATTCTTAATAACTCATTTTAAGATTTAAATTACTAACTTAAAGTTATGGCAGGAGATGGATATAAATCTGGGTTCTCTTCATTCTTTTCAGAAGGGCAATACCAAACTCAAGCAGAGACAATATTTGTCGAACAAAAGAAAAGAAGTATTTCTATAGGTATTCCTTTAGAAACAACCTTACAAGAGAATCGAATAGCACTAGTACCTAATAGTGTAAGAACACTCGTAAGCTACGGCCATAAAGTTGTAGTCGAATCAAAAGCTGGTGTAAAATCAAATTTCACAGATCATGATTACTCTGAAGCAGGTGCCCAAATTACTGATAGTAAAGAAGAGGTTTTTAATTCACAAGTATTAGTAAAAGCCGCTCCGCCAACTTTGGCTGAAATTAAAATGTGTCACAAAGATCAAATGATCATTTCGCCATTACACCTTCCAGCTTTAAGCCAAGAATTTATCAAAGCATTGCAAGAAAAACATATTACGACTGTAGCAATGGAATATTATAAATCAGAAGATGGTTCTTTCCCTGTAGTTAGAATTATGTCGGAAATTGCAGGTATGAGCGCCATTCTTACGGCAGCCGAACTCCTAAGCTCTGTCAATGGAGGAAGAGGTGTATTGCTGGGTGGAGTCTCAGGAGTTCCCCCAGCTAAAGTTGTCATTTTAGGTGCAGGAGTAGTTGGAGAATTTGCAACCAAAACTGCCTTGGGATTAGGAGCCTCAGTTAGAATTTTTGATAATGAGGTCAGTAAATTGATGAGAATCCAATCATTGGTAGGAAGGCAATTGCATACCTCAACTTATAATCCAGTATACCTAGGCTACCAACTCATGAGTGCTGATGTGGTCATAGGAGCTGTGCACTCAAGAAGTGGACGCGCTCCAATTCTTGTTACAGAAGAAATGATTTCCAAAATGAAAAATGGTTCTGTAGCAATCGATGTAAGCATCGATCAAGGAGGATGTTTTGAAACTTCACGCCTTACCAATCACAAAAATCCGATTTTTGAAGAGCATGGAGTAATTCATTATTGTGTTCCAAATATTGCTTCTAAGGTCCCAAGAACAGCCTCAGTTGCGATAAGTAATATTGTAACACCTATTCTCATTAAGTCAGGAAATACTGGCAATTTTGAGAATCTTTTATTCGAAAACAGAGGAGTAAGAAACGGGGTATATACATACAAAGGCTGTGTAACCAACGCTTATATTGCAAAATCTTTTGGACTGAAATACACCGATATAGACCTACTTTTGACTTCTAAATTTTAGCCCTTTTCTTACGGGCATCAATAAAGCTTTTTATGAAAGCTATCATTGCTATAATTGCAGTAAAAAGCATCACACTGACTCGCATTATTTGACCATTATCCTCTCTTCCTATAGCTCCCTTTAGTGCCATAGCTAATCCTACAGTTGCTAAAAGTGTAAGTATTACAGCCACGTGAGAAACCACCTTGCTTTCATATCTGATTCCATTATTTAATGGCAAAAGCATAGCACCTAAAGCTACTGGGATTAATGCAGTATTAGAATTTCCTGTCTTCCAGCCCCATGCTCCAATTGCAAGCATTGTAAAAGCATTAATTGCACTCAAAACGTGTGGTTTCATATCTGTTTTTATTATTAATTTTTAAAATTCTTATTCAAACTCTTCCTCAAATTCCTCTTCAAATTCCTCTTCAAATTCTTCATCGAATTCTTCATCGAACTCTTCCTCAAATTCGTCAAATTTTTGCTTTTTCTTAAGCAGCATATCTTGCTCTTCTTCGGGCCTAATTTGCTTGTATTTTTCACAATCCCTAAGACTATAAAACCCAGAAGGTGGTTCCGGGAAATTCACTTTACTATTAAAATCTGCAAGTGAATCTTTCTCTAATTTTTGAACAAAATTCTTCACAATGGGCCTAGCCATTTGGAATCCTTGCCCATTAGCTAAAGTCAAAAATCTTATCCATTTATCATCTCCTCCTACCCATGTTCCCATGACCAAACCTGGAGTAATTGACATAAACCATCCATCCGCATAGTCATTGGTAGTTCCGGTTTTTCCACCTATTGGAACCTTCACCCCCAAGCCATAAGCTCCACCAACATTATTTTGCAACATGTCTACTATCACTGAGTTATAGAGTGGATTTATGGCTTGTTTCCTTTCTGGAATTCCTACATAAAGTACTTTTCCATTTTTATCTTCAATACGAGAAACAAAGATGGGCTCTGTGTAACTTCCACCGTTCGGAAAGGTAGTATATGCTCCTGCCATTTCCAATACTGTAAGATCCATTGCACCCAAACAAATAGATGGCACGCGTGGTATAACCAATCGTCCATCTTGATAACGTTCTTCTTTGTTGATACCAACATTATTCAGCACTTCTCTAATGACTTCTACACTACCCATTTCTTTCACCAATCTAACAGTAATCGAGTTTTTAGAATAAAGCAATCCTTGATATAAATTATAGTAGTTGCCAGTAAATTTGCCATTGGCATTTGCAGGTGACCAAACAGTATCAACTTGCAAATTGGCATCTCCAGGAACAATCGAATATTGAATGTCTTCAAATTCTTGACAAGGGCTAATGCCTTGTAGTGAAATTGCTGTCGCATACACAAACGGTTTGACCGTACTTCCTACCTGACGACGACTATTTATATGATCAAACTTAAAGTATTTATACCCAACACCACCAACCCATGCTTTAATGGCACCTGAGGATGGTTCTATAGCCAAAAAACCAGCTTGTAGATGTTTGTTGTGATATTTGACTGAATCAAGTGGAGACATTTCTACAGTTTTTTCCCCTTCTTTTGAATAGTCAAAAACCTTCATTTCAATCTTGGTATTAAATACCTTTTTGAATTCATCTTGAAGCTTCAAATATGCTTCTTGCAAGACCTGCCATTCATCTAAACCTAGCACCTTTTGATAAGCATTCTCATCCTTCCTACTTATTATGTCATCAGCGATTAAAGTCGAAAGTCTAGAGTTTTTCTTTTCAACCTTCATCAAAGCTTTAATGATATTTTCGTTTAAAGGTATTTTACCAACTTTTTCAAAAATTCTTTCCTTATGCTCAAGCAGAAACTTATTGTGGAGTGAAACATATCTTTCTGTTTCTTTGAGTTTCCTATTCAACACATTTTTCCTTATTTCAATCTGTTCAGGTGTCGCCTCAAAAGTCCATGGATCTTTATTTTTCCAAACTTTGTCATACTTGTCTTGATTGACCTTCATATGCTCTACCACAGACTCTTCCGCCAGCCTTTGATAATCTAGATTTATAGTTGTATAAATCTTTAAGCCATCACGGTAAATGTCATATGGAGTCCCATCCGGTTTAGTAATGGCATTGTCATCTAATTTTTGACGCAACCATTTTGTAAGCTCAGACCTGAAATATGGGGCGGGCCCAATATCATGGGCATCCCTTTTGAAGTTTGACATATCCACTTGCAAAGGAGTCAAGCTGTCATAAACATTTTTATTGATTATATCCTTTGCCAACATTTGATTCAAAACCACATTACGTCTGTCCTTGGTTTTTTCTGGAAAACGCTTAGGGTTGTAGAGACTTGGATTTTTTAGCATCCCTACAAGAACAGCTGCCTCGTCTGCCTGTAAATCAATTTGACTTTTACCAAAGTAAGTCTGCGCAGCAGCCTCAATTCCATGAGCACCATTTATAAACTCAAACTTATTGAGATACATGATCATTATCTCTTCTTTAGTGTATTGCTTTTCAAGTCTAACGGCTACAATCCATTCTTTCAATTTGATCTTAACCAAACTGAAAATCTTTTGAAAAGAGCTTTTACCTCTCAAACTTTCCCGCTTAAAGAGAAGTTTGGCAAGCTGTTGCGTAATGGTACTTCCACCACCTGAACTTTCTTGTTGAAATAAAACTGTTTTTATTCCAACTCTGACCAAAGCTTTAAGATCTATACCTGTATGGGTATAAAATCGCTCATCTTCTGTTGAAACAAGAGCGTCATGGACCAAAGGAGATAGTTCCTTTGAAGTTATTTGTTCTCTATTTTCTATAAAGTATTTACCAAAAGGTCTGTCCTTTTCATCGTATATGACTGATGCTAAATCATATTGCGGGTTTTCAAGCTGATTAAACGAAGGCATATTGCCACGCATAATTCCTCTAAAAGTCAACACAACCAGAAATAATCCTATAATCAGACCAAGCCATAAAGCCTTAGATAGCCAACCAAGAAGGGGGATATTTTTATCAAGTTTACTCAGTTCGGTTATTTTTCAACAAATTTAATGATAAGCTTGAAAGATTTGCATTTTTCAAGATTTTGAAACAATCCAAGCAGCATTTTTATCTAATAAGTCGTTCCGTAGTTGTAAAGGTCAATTTTGTTAGACAATAAATTACAATGTTTTACATAAGGTAAACTGCTGGATATGTTAAAATTTGATCTGTTTATATATTCTAAGTATGGTTTACTGACCAAAAATTTTCATATTTGCTAGGTAATCGACCACTCCTACCTTATTTCCTATTACGAAACTTATCAAAAACTTACTCTCCTGTAGCTATGGGCTAGACCCCTATGCTACTAACTTATTTATGTATTTGCACAATTTTTAAATTTTAACCGATCTTAAATTATGAAGCTAATTACCAACACTTTTGGTTTTGAGAAGCCCTCTCAAAATGTAATCCTGGTAAGGCTTTCGTTTTTATTATTTGCGGTTTTCTTCTCTGTTCAAATGGGTAACGCCCAAGTGAAAATTGGAGACAATCCAGATGTTATTGACGATGGATCCTTACTGGAGTTGGAAAGCACAAACAAAGCTTTCGTACCTCCAAGGATGACTACGGCTCAGAGGAATTCAATTCCTACCCCTTTAAAGGGAGCCATCATCTATAATACGGACTCTATGTGTTTAGAAGTAAACAATGGAACCGATACTGTACCTGTTTGGGTATGTATGGGTGGTGTAAATTGCTGGGACTTGAACGGAAACGGAGTCAATGACCCTAGTGAAGACACAAACAATGATGGTGTATTTGATGCTTACGACTGTGTTGGAGCTACCATCATAGGAGGTGGCCTAAATTGCTGGGATCTTAACGGAGACGGCATGGCTAATCCAGCAGAAGACATTAATGGTGACGGAGCATTCAATGCATTTGATTGTATGGGTGCTACTGGACCGACAGGTCCAACAGGTGCTACAGGAGCAACAGGACAACAAGGTCCTATAGGTCCTACAGGACCTCAAGGCTCACCTGGAGCTACAGGAGCAACAGGACCAGAAGGTCCGACAGGAAAACAAGGACCAGTAGGTCCACAAGGTATAGAAGGTCCATCAGGACCAGCCGGAGCAACAGGAGCAAC
>CALHKJ010000390.1 GCA_938033975.1 uncultured Saprospiraceae bacterium
CCGGAGGAAGTAGAAACCTTTGAGTTTGGGTTTAGAACTACCCTATTCGAAAAACTATATGTAGATGCTGGGCTTTATTATAGCATTTATAACAACTTTCTAGGCTTTAATATAGGTGCAGATTTTGAGGTAGATGAAACTGGACTAGGAATACAAAAATTAGATGTTTTCAGGTATGCAGCCAATAGTACCAATGAGGTACAAACCCAGGGCGCCTCGGTGGGTTTAAATTATTATTTGGCTGATAATTACTCCTTAAATGGCAATTATTCATACAACAAATTGGCCAAAACATTTGAAGACGATCCGATCATTCCGGCCTTTAATACCCCTACGCATAAATTCAACGTGGGTCTTAGCGGAAGAAATTTACCAATAAAAACTGGTGGATTAGGGATAAAAAACTTCGGATTTAGTGTAAATTACAAATGGATTGAAGGATTCATCTTTGAAGGATCACCTCAATTCACTGGTTTTATTCCTTCCTATGACATGCTAGACGCACAAATTAACTTCTTAATTCCTAATATAAATTCGACGATAAAAATTGGTGCATCTAACCTTTTAAATAATTTAGCTTATCAAACTTTTGGCGGTCCTCAGATAGGAAGATTAGCTTATATATCTTGGACCTACGAACAAAACAACAAATAAAAACACTTACTAATCAAATTGATTTTAATATGAAAAAAATTTTTACACTTAGTTTAATTCTTACATTTTGTCAAATGTCTCTTTTCTCACAAAGATATGTTGAAGAGATTTTTGATGATGTTCAAGTAACAGCAGATGTTACTTATGGAATTAATCCTACCCTTTTATTCATTGCACAAGCGGGTGAAGCCGTAACGCAGGAATTACAAATGGATATTTACGAACCAGCTGGAGATGAAGAAACTGCTAGACCTTTGGTCCTTGTATTTCACACTGGTAACTTTTTACCTAATGTTACTAATGGACAAATCGCTGGTGAAAGAGTAGATTCTTCAGCAGTGGAGATTTGTACTCAATTAGCTAAAAGAGGATTTGTTGCTGCATCTGTTAGTTACAGATTAGGCTGGAATCCACTTGCTGGAACACAACCTGAAAGAGCATTAGGATTGATTCAAGCTGCTTATAGAGGTATTCAAGATGGTAGATCCGCTATTAGATATATGAGAAGAATGGCCGCAGAAGCTGACAATCCATATGGTATTGATGCAGAGAAGATCACGGTTTGGGGTAATGGCACAGGTGGATACCTAGTTTTAGGATTGGCTACCTTAGATGATTACAGTGAAATTGTAACTACAGAAAATGGACCAGGAAAGTTTTTACTCGACCTAGATGGAGATGGAACACCTGAAACACCAATGGTTGTAGAAGCATATCACGGAGATATCAATGGGGAGGTAACAACAGTAGCTCCAGACGGTGCATTTGGCTACCCTGCTGGTGACACTACTACTATTGCAAACCATGTTGGGTATAGCTCTGATGTACAACTTACAATTAATGTAGGTGGTGCGCTAGGTGATGTTTCTTGGATTGATGAGAACACTGGACCGATCCTTTCAGTTCAATCACCATTCGATATCTTCGCTCCTTATGACGATGCAGTATTGATTGTACCTACAACCAATGATCCAATTGTACAAGTACAGGGTGGATTGGCAATACATAGAACACAAGCTGCTTTAGGAAACAACTCAAGCTTTGCTGATGGAATATTTACTGACGCAAGCACAATTGAAGCAATGGCTAGCGCAGAAGCAGCAGGCCATGAATACATCGAAGGATTGTATCCTTTTATCACTCCTTTGAACTCAGCTGGCATACCAGAAGGAGTTGTGATTAACTGGTGGGATCCAAATGCTCCTGCTCCAGGTCAAGGAATGGGAATTCCATGGAACATGCTTCCTCACCCATCAGGTGATACTTTCCACGACCAAGGTTTGATTTTAAACGAAAACATGTCTGCTGAAAAGTCAAGAGCTAACATCGCTAAAATCATGGATTACGTTATTCCAAGAACTTGCCTTGCACTTGAATTGGCAGAATGTAACTACTTATTTACAAATACTGAGGACGTTTTAGAGGATGACTTATTCTTAAGCATCAGCCCTAACCCAGTTGAAAATACAATGTTTATTGATGCCAATGATCAAATCATCAAAACAGTCGAAATATATGCTTTAAACGGTAGTTTAATTGCAAAGTATAACAACATCGAGCAAACTCAATTTGAGGTAAATAAAGCTGATGTTGGAACTGGAATGTACTTGGTAAAAACAGGATTCGAAAATGGATTCTCAACTAGAAAAGTAGTTTTTAAATAAAAACTTTACCAATAAAATAATAAGGAAAGCCTCGAGTAATCGAGGCTTTTTTTATGCAATAAAATACGGGCATACCGTGAAAGTTTAATTATCTTGATTACCAGAAAAATCTCATATCATGAGTGATGAAATTTTAAGCAAATTAATCCCTACTGTTGTTTTACTTGTTCTTGGAATTATTGAAGCCATAGGCGGACTATACCTTGAAGACAAAAGGACAAAGAATGATTTTTCTATTGAAATCATCAGCTTAATCACACTTCCTGTGTTTGTCCAACCTGGCATATTCTTATTGGTATTTTGGATTGGTGGCAGTTGGTTTTCTCAATATGACAATAGCCTATTTAGTATGTCCATATGGTGGCAATTTGCTGCCTTTCTAATATTGGATGACATGATGCAATATTGGTGGCACAGATTTTCTCACAGCAATAGAACTTTTTGGAAACTTCATAGACCTCATCACGTAGTGCAGGAAATGGGCGTTCTAGTTACTTACAGAAATGCCATACTTTACTATGCCTTGATGCCAGGAATTTGGTTTTCTGCGATGCTGGTTTTCTTGGGTATGGGATATGCATATTTAATATATTTACCCATAAAATTAGTCGTGATCTTATTTGCGCACAGCGAAACAAAATGGGATAGAGTACTTTATAAATATAAATTACTATACCCTATTGCCTGGGTTGTCGAAAGGACAATATCAACTCCGAGCACTCACTTTGCTCATCATGGCTTAACAGCTGAGGATGGCGTTTCACATCCAAACGGAAACTTTGGCAATCTACTTTTCATTTGGGATATCATTTTTGGCACAGCAAAGATCACTCGGAAATATCCCACCAAATTTGGAGCTTGGAATAGAATTAATGAACCCTGGTATGTGCAATTGATGTTTCCATTGATCAAATCAAAAGACGAAAGAAGTGAATTACATTCTTTGATCACCAAAGATGACTACGATCCTTCTATCGACTTTAAAGAATTTAGCAGCTAAATGTGCAAAACATAGCGCTTAGCTGTCATTTGTGCAATTTAAGTTTGCAACTCAAGATTCTCAAGGATTAATTAGACGGATGGCAATATTTTTGGATGTTTTCTCTATAAATCCACTAAGTATTGATTAAGAAGTTATTCATACTAATACTAGTAATAACTAGAATTACAAGTTATGCGCAGGAAAATCATACTGTGCCACTTACTCCTCTCCAAGAGGTGAAAGAACTGGCATTTACACAAAATAATTTTGAAGGGGCCATCGAATTGATGACTGAGTACATAAAGTTAGAGCCTAGTAATTCTGACTATCAGACGATGTTATTCAACCTGTATAAATGGAATGGCAATTATGAAATGGCGGAGCAAAGACTTGATGTATTGATCCAAAATAATCCCCTCAACCAGGAATTTAGAAACCAAAAGCTTTTGCTTCTTGAGACACAAAATGAATTTGGAAGGTGCTTAGAATTGCTGGATGTATATCTAACATTTTCACCTGAAGACGAATACCTGTTGTTTCGACAAGCTTATTCCTTATCCAAACTAAATAAAGCTGAAGAGTCGATAGTTATTCTAAAAAAAATAGTTAAGAATAATTCTGCTAATGATGAGGCTAAGTATTTGCTCAATCAACTAATGGTTGACAAAC
>CALHKJ010000391.1 GCA_938033975.1 uncultured Saprospiraceae bacterium
GTGTGAGTTCCTGAGTTTATAGTATTAGAAATCAAGGTCACAGGCATACAGTTTGCATCTACTCCTACCAAATTGATATTATCAATGAAAATATTGTTCCCATAACCATTAACACCAACTAAGGAAATGCTTACGTCTGTAAACCCATTACCAGTATAATCATCAAGGATGATTGTTTCAGATCGCCATTCTGTACATGATGGAACAAACGCATCGGTAACATATGCTGGAGGGTTATTTGTAGCTAAAGTCAATTCACTCTTTGAATATTCAATTGTAGGAATCCCGCATGAAGCAGAAACTTCAACTTCCAGGCCATCAAATAATGTGTTGCTATAAGGTGCATAGGCCACATCAAATGATAAAGTAACATTTGTATATAAAGACAAATCCACTGTTGGCAAACGCAAATAGTCTCTTTCACCTGGAGCATTATATGTAAAATTCCATAATGCCGTGGCAGGATTACCATTACCCGAACAATCCATATCAAGCAGATTAAGACCATACCATGTTTGCTGACCATCAGGATTATCAATAGTTAAATTAGTCGAAGGAAAAAGGACAAAATCTTCTGAATAAGGTAATGTTTCAGATTCCAGGACAGAAACATTGGTAGACGATAGATCATTATTGGTGTTCTCATCTACACCTCCATTCGGTGCACTAGTTTCTGCTGACAATAAATAAGTTCCTGCATTCAAACTGATATCCGGTAAAATTACATTAACACTACTTCCGTATGCAATATTTCCGTTCCAAGGAAAAGTAAGTTCTGTTACGCCATCGACTTTTAATATAATATCTAAAGTAGTCAAGGCATTAGTGCCATGATTATTAAGTGTCACTGTAGTTGAGACAGTGTTTCCACAAGGCGAGGCAACAGCATCTATACTTGATATTGAAGCATCTAATTGAGATGGCGGTGTACAAACAGTCGAATTCACCAATGACATTCTATTAGTGGTAATATTGTTCCGCATTTTATCTGTTTGCCCTTGAGTAAATGAATCCCAACAACCTCCTGTGTAATCCATATAATTGGCCAACATATCAGGCTGATTTCCCAAGCCCCCATCACTTACTGGTCTATAAGGATTGTTTATAGATGTATCATCATCATCGGTATCGCATCCATCATTAGGAGCAGCACAAGTTCCTCCATTTCCTCCTGATTGAGACTTTGGCGGAGTATCACAAACAGTATCTCCATCTCCTAAGCAGTTATTATTCCAACAGCCATTTTGAAAAGTGTGCCTTAAACTAAAATAATGGCCAATCTCATGGGCAATTAAGCCAGACCAATAAATTCCAGAATCATAAAAGGTGGCATCAACCGCACTAAAATAAACGCCTGCTGCTCCAGCCAAATCTTGTATAATTGCAATATTCATATAATCACCTGTCGGCCAAAAAGAGTTTATGTACTCATTCGATGATTCATTATTATCCAAATCAAACAAAGCCAAGTCCGTATCTACATGTCGGATTACACCTGTTGTCAAATTACCATTTGGATCAGTAACAGCCATACAAAATTCTATTTCTGTATCAATACCATAATATGGATTACTATAAGTCTGAGCACCAGCATGTTGATGTCTGAATCGATCACTAGCCTCATTTAAGATACTAATGACTGTAGCATCAGTAGGATTTGCGTCGGTACCTAATGCTGCCCCGTTATGGAAAATATGAATCACTACAGGAATGGTATACACAATACCTGCTGATTTTTCAATGCCTTCGGACCGATCCTTACGTAGCTTAATCATAGCTTTCTGATAATCATCATTCTTCTGCTTTTGCAATGCTCTATATGCTGGATCCAAATTATTTTTAGCCTCCACTAAGTGTGTTGCACAAAGAGGTTTTGCATTTTGAATTACATTTTCTTGGGATTGGAGAGATGAAAAAATAATTAATAAGGGAATAATTAGAAAAAGGGGCTTCATAGGTATACAGTTTAAACTTTAAAATAGATCTAAAAATCCTCGCCTAAATAAAAGTATACATTGATTTCTAGATTGACTTGAACTTAAATAAAAACTCGATGAGACACGAATCCCACATAAGCCTTTATATCAAATTGATATTAAATTCATGGTTTTCATGGACAGAAAACACTAACATCAATCACTATATGAAGTTGAAAAGAATGAAGCCCAATTTTTATTCTAAACTCGAAGAAAAACCATCGCATACCCCTGTCCAACAACAATTCACAAAGTAGCCAAACATATCTCATGCTTTGCTCCTTTAATCCCAATGCCAAACCATAAGTAATCCTTGTACCTGAAATAGCTAAGGGATGGCCAATAGTATGACCCCTCAATTGGCATTAACTGGTGGATCTTTAGCCTTCAATTCTAGTTCGCGAGTAATGTCAAGACACTGCGCGAAGGAAGCTAGCAGTCACAGCAAAACCAATTTAGCAAGCTTGAAAGTGTTTATAATTCGCTGAAACACAGGACATCAGCTAAAAAATGCCAAGTGTTTTCCAGTCCTTGTTCTTACTCCATGACATATTTCCAATTCTGAGCATATGCTACCAAAAGGATTTATCTTTGTGCTCCTACAGAAAGGTGTTATGAACTACAACAATAAGATAAAGAGCTTTTATCATTCGATATTGGACGAGCTATACCCAATAAGGTTGGGAAAAATTGGATTGAAGGATAAAAACAAGGAGAATATAAAGTTCGAATTGGAGGACCTGTTGGATTATGGTGTTGAAGATTTTTCAAGCGATCATATAAAGCTGATTGAAGACTTCATCTATGAACTGCCAAATATAAAAGCAGCACTTGATAAAGACATTCTTGCTACCTATGATGGAGACCCAGCTGCAGTAAATTACAACGAGGTTATTCTAACCTATCCAGGTTTCTATGCCATAGCAGCATACCGAATTGCAAACTTTCTATTGAAACAAGGTGTTCCTTTGATTCCGAGGGCGATGACAGAGTTTGCTAAAACCAAAACCGGAATAGACATCCATCCAGGTGCAGAAATTGGCGCTTCCCTTTGTATTGATCACGGAACAGGTGTTGTGATTGGACAAACTGCAATCATTGGCAATCATGTAAAAATATATCAAGGAGTTACACTTGGAGCTATGAGTATAACTAAAAAAGATATGAAAGGAAAACGTCATCCCACTATAGAGGATCATGTGATCATCTATGCCCAGGCGACAATTCTTGGAGGTGAAACCACAATAGGCAAAAATAGTATCATTGGAGGAAATGTTTGGATCACTAAAAGCGTTGCTCCCAATTCAAAAGTCTATTACCGAGATAATGATAATACCCTTTCACTTACAAACGAACTGATAAGAGATGAAAATTGATCAATTAATAGGTAATACACCATTGGTGCAAATTGAAAAACTCAACCCAAATCCAGCAGTAAAAATCTATGCAAAACTTGAAGGGCAAAATCCAGGCGGAAGTGTCAAAGATAGAGCTGCCTTATTCATGATAAAAAATGGATTGAATGATGGGAGTCTAAAAACAAGTGATACCATTATTGAAGCAACAAGTGGTAATACAGGAATTGCTCTTGCCATGATCGCTGCCAATTTTGGCATTAAGATAAAATTGGTCATGCCTGAAAATGCAACAGTCGAACGTATCCAAACCATGCAAGCCTATGGCGCAGAGGTAATATTAACCCCAGCTGAAAAAACAATTGAATATTCAAGATCATTTGCGCTTGAACAAGCTCAAAATAAAGGCTACATTTTGTTGGATCAATTTAATAATCCAAACAACAAATTGGCACACTACGAAACCACAGGACCAGAAATATGGAATGATACCAATGGAGAAGTTACTCACTTTGTATCATCGATGGGTACAACAGGCACTATCACTGGAACTTCTACTTTTCTGAAAACAAAAAAGGAAGGAATACAGATTGTTGGAGCACAGCCAGAAGAGGGATCTCGAATTCCAGGTATCAGAAAATGGAGTCCAGAAATGTTACCTGGAATCTATGAAGCGGACTGTGTCGATGAAATTGTATATGTCAATAGAGAAAATGCTGTCAAAGCATCTCGTGCCTTAGCTGCTAAAGAAGGAATTTTTGCAGGCATCTCCAGTGGCGGAGCATTTCACATTGCTCAGTTAACTGCAGAAAAACTATCTTCAGGGCTAATTGTTTTCATTGCCTGCGATAGAGGTGATCGATATCTTTCTTCTGAAGTATATCGCTTTTGAAATAAAAAAGGCCCTAATACGAATTAGGACCTTTAAAGAATTTTTCTCTATTCAGAAATTCTTTATTTTAATCTACAATACTTTAATTTTAGATTAAAACCAACTAGACAACTCTCTATAATTAATATACGAGAGATGGTTTGGTATTGGTTTTATTTATTTTTGAAAAATTAGGACATTTTTATAACAGCAACCAAATTAGCAAGCGTTGGAACCTCTGTTCCTCCGATTGGCTCAACAGTAATTGCATAGGCATCATTTCCTTCAATGAAGTCAACTTCAAAAATATTGTCAATGTCATCTTGGAAAACGTTGAGTGGTATTGGTGGACTATCACCTTTCAAAGACCACAATTGATAACTCTGATTGGACGCAAGAGCAGGCAGATTTTGTACCTGAATAAAATTCTTTTGAGTTTCTGGATTATGATTAAAATAAAGTAAAGTTTCAGGATATATTGCTGTTGCCTCGGCTAATATCACCCTATTGCTTCTATCATTTAGGCTTTCTAATATGGCGATGCGTTGATTCTGCTCGTTGCACTCAATTAATTTTCGCTCATATTCTTTTGTTGTTTCTTCTAGCTTGTTGTGATTGAAATAAAGAAACATACAAAGACCCAACATCGCTAGCAAAGAAAAAGCTGGTTGTAAGCGAGTCCACAAAGAAGGTTTTGAGTCATGAACTACATTTCTATTTGGTTGGGCTAGATCAGAAGGTCCTTTTTTAATTTCCTTTAGCACAGAATCCAACACAGACTTAGGCGCAGGAATTGCGTGTGCTTTGCCAAACATTTCTAATGCTTTTTCTATTTCAAAAAGATCTTGCTTAAGCACAGGAAATTTTTCAATAGTTAGCTCTACCAATGATTTTTCTTGATCATTTAGCTGTCCAAGAACATATAGTTCAAGTAAACCCGATTCTCGTATTTCTTGTAAGGTCATGGCAATAGTAGCAGCATTATTAATAAGATAATCATAAACGCACGGAAAAGATCTTTTTCATTTTTAAGGTCTTTTCTCAGGATGAGCAACGCGCTCCTTAATCTTGTTTTTACGGTTCCTAAGGGAATATTCAGATGCTTTGCAGCATCGCTTTGAGTGTATCCTTCTAAGTAAACCAATTTGAGAAGAATTTTATATTTGTCATCAAGTTTAGAAACTAGATTTTTTACATCTATTTCTGATTGGCTTAGATTAACTGTTTCAACTTTATGTACGTCGATATCGAACGAATCAGTTTTTTGTTGGTTAGAATAACTTCTGCGTCTTACGATATCAATAGCTGAATTTCGTGCTATAGTTGCAAGCCAAGTATAAAGGCTACTTTTTTTACTATCGTATTGATGTATTTTATTCCAAGCTTTTAGCATGGAGCTTTGCAGCACCTCTTCTGCAATATTATTGTCTTTTACGATTCGGGATATAATACCAAAAATTGTATTAGAATAATTGTCAAATAACGCCTCTACCCCCTTTTCATTGCGGTTCAACATTAATTGTATGATTTCTTGGTCTTTGATCTTCTTCTTTTTTAATAACTAATCACAATCTAAAAGTAAAGAGACAACTATTCAAATTTGTTCTACTCTGATTGAATCAATTTTGAAAAATAAATCCAACTCAGACTATCTGCACGTATATATAATCAGAACATTTAAAAATAGTATGATGATTAAAAAAGAGCAAAATTTAAAGTACCTCAAAACAATAAGCTTTGCAACTATATTAGGACTGTGTAGCCTTTTTATAAGTTGTGAAAGTTCCTCTAATTCAGAAACCAGTACCAATACTGAGTCTGTTGTTCCTGAATTACTACAAAGAAACGATAAAATCCAAAATGGAAAAGAATGGGATCAGGTCCAAAATGCTTTTGCTGACCAAAAAACAAGTTTAGCAAAGAATGCAGAAGACAATGAAGCTAAGTTGAATCTGTCGTTACTCTACATAAAGGAGGCAAGAATCACTGGCGAGCATGGTCATTATTACCCAGCAGCTTTAAAAATGGTGGATCAAGTTCTTAGTTCTAAGGAAATCAATGATGATGTCAAATTTAGAGCATTACTTACAAAAGCAGGTGTACAACTTTCCCTTCATGAGTTTAGCGAGGCAAAAAAGATTGGACTACAAGCCATAAAATTAAACCCCTATAACGCTCAAGCTTATGGTGTAATGGTAGATTGTCATGTCGAATTGGGAGAATACAAAGAGGCAATAATAATGGCTGACAAGATGATTTCTATTAAGCCAGATATAAGATCTTATTCAAGGATCTCCTATTTACGAGAAATACATGGAGATATAGAAGGAGCAAAATCAGCGATGAAATTAGCAGTTGAAGCTGGTTATCCTGGAACTGAAGAAACGGCATGGGCTATGCAAACTTTAGGTGAAATGTATCACTTATATAAGCAACCAGCGAAAGCAAAAAAAATCTTTGAAACAATTTTAGCCTCAAGATCTAATTACCCGTTTGCCGTTGGAGCTTTGGCACAATTGGAATTTGATGCAGGAAATTTTGAAGTCTCCAAAAGAATCATAAAAGAAGCCATTGACATCATTCCGGAGGTAAGTTTCTATGTCCTTCTCGCAGACATTTATAAAGCCGAAGGCGAAACTGAATATTTTAATAAGACCATAGAAGAAATAATGGTCATGCTTCAGGATGATGTGGATAGTGGGCATAACATGAACTTGGAATATGCTGATGTTTACTTAGACTTACTTGAGGATACAGATTCAGCTTTAAAGTACGTCCAGCTTGAATACGACAAACGACCAAATAATATTGATGTAAATAGAATGATGGCAAAAATATACAAGATGAAAAAGGATTTTACTGCAAGTAATCAATACAAAATGGTTGCATTACAAACTAACTCAAAACATCCTGGCCTTGCCGAACTATAAAACTACTATTCACGATAGTTTTCTAGAGTTTTTAAAATTTAAAACCATAAAAATGAAAATAAAATTAATACATAGAATTCCATTTGTTGCTGCCTTAATTTTGCTTACAGCTTTATTAAGCACCAATGCAATCGCCTCAAGTCATAGAGAGGCTCCACTGATTTCAAATGATCCTCTTGCTGACAATACAGATTTGTATGCATTTAGATCACCAGATAATCCAAATACTGTTACCATAATAGCTAATTACATTCCTGGGCAATTTGCTTATGGTGGACCAAATTATAATAGCTTTGGAGAAAATATTCGATATGAAATTCATATCGATAACGATGCAGGAATTCCGGGAGATGAAATCATTTACCGAATGACCTTTAATCAAACAAATGAAGATCCTACCACTTTTTTCAATATAAGATTAGGAGCTCAAAACCTTAAAACAACTTACACTTTAGATAGAAGTATAGATGGAGGACAATCATTTCAAACGATTGTTGAAAACGGAATTGTTCCACCACCTAATATCGGACCAAGAAGTATTGAATCTGCAGCTGGACTTGGAGCAACTTATGAGTCTTTATTTAATGAAGCAATCACAACTGCCTCGACTGGTGAACTGGTATTTGCAGGACCTACTGATGATCCATTTTTTGTTGACTTAGGTGCCATATTTGACTTAGGTAATTCACCAAGACAAAATGAGCAGCAAAGAGATGGGTTGGCTAATTTAAATGTACATAGTATTGCCTTACAAATTCCAATTTCAACCTTACTCAAAGCTGGAGCACCAAGTACTCCATCTAATATCCTTGATTCAGATTACGTAATCGGTGTATGGGCTTCAGCTAGCAGACCAGCTATCAGAACCATGTCATCAGGAAACGAAATTACACATACAGGAGATTGGGTACAAGTGTCACGATTGGGAATGCCACTTACCAATGAAGCCGTGATCCCAATTGGTGATAAAGATCTTTGGAATAGAATGAGCCCATATGACGAAATAACTGATACCGTGATGGATGAATATTTCTATAATCCAGAATTAGCATTGTATATGGATGATGATCAATTTGGTAGTGCAGTACCCTCTTTATCAGCCTTAAGAATTCAAACAAACTCTTTGGGCGCCTTTGACTTTTCAAATGGAGCAGATGGCTTGTTTGGACTAAAGGGATCAGATGCTGTAGCAGGGACTGCATTGGATGATGCAGTTTTTGGAACATTACTTTTACCTGCAGCTGGAAAACCTAGATCAGTCGATTTATGGCCAACATTCCATACGGGTGTACCAAATGTAATTCCATACCAATTAGCAACCGGTAAAGAAGGGAATCCTTTGGCAGAAGGAAAACCATTTATCAATAATTTTTTACCAAATGGAGGTGATATGTTGAGATTAAATATGGCCGTTCCAGTTACAGCTAGAACAGATGAAAACTTTAGTTCATTAGGTTTAATTCAAGCTGCAGCCATTGGTTTGACCGTAGCTCCATTTAACGAAAGTATTGATCTTGAATTCATCCCAAATATGGATGGCTTTCCAAATGGAAGAAGATTAGAGGATGATGTAACTCGAATTGAATTGCAAGCAGTTGGAGGAGTTGTATTGGCTGCAGTTGGCTTATGGTATGATGATTACGATCCTGAAAGCTCTCCAAGTCCAGTGACAACTGATTTGGTCGATGTACTATCTTTCAGCACTGGCGTAGAGGAAAATGATACAGCGTTTGGCTCAAGCTTCCCTTACCTCGCTATGCCTTGGAGAGGAACTGAGGTGGGACAATAATTCTTATAACACTGAACAAAAAATAACATGAAAATATATAAACAATTCTTTACAAAAATAATGTGTACTCTATTTGTGCTTGGCTCAATTAATATTGCTTTAGCCTCAAGTCATAGAGAAGCACCACTTATCTCAAATGACCCCTTGGCTGATAATACAGATTTATATGCCTTTAGGAGTCCAGATAATGAAGACATGATTACAATCATTGCGACTTATGTCCCAATGCAACTTCCCCACGCAGGTCCAAATTACTACAGCTTTGGGGAAAATATCAGATATGAGATTCACATAGATAATGATGCAAGTATTGTTGGGGATGAAATCACATATCGATTTACTTTCAATGCAGTAAATGAGGATCCAACTACTTTTTTTAATATTAGATTAGGTGCTCAAAATTTAAAAACTACTTATACACTTGAACGCAGTATTGATGGTGGATCAAGTTTCCAAACCATCATTACGAATGGCGTAGTACCGCCAAATAATATTGGTCCAAGATCTATAGAAGGAGCAGCAGGGTTAGGCACTACCTATGCAAGTTTATTTGAGAATGCAATAACAACATCAAGTACTGGCGAAATAGTTTTTGCAGGACCGACAGATGATCCATTTTTCGTTGATTTAGGAGGAATATTTGACCTTGGAGATTCACCAAGACAAAGTGGGAATTCGGTAGATGCATTGGCTTGTTTAAATGTAAGTGCAATTGCAATCCAAGTTCCAATTTCTACCTTAAAAAAAGAATCTGCAGCTGATGAACCTACAAGTATTTTGGATCCAGATTATGTAATTGGTGTATGGGCCTCAGCAAGTAGACCAGCAATTAGAACCTTGAGTAGTTCTGACAGTCCTAGCTTTGAAGGTGATTGGATCCAAGTATCACGATTAGGAATGCCACTTACCAATGAAGCTGTTATTCCAATTGGAAGTAAAGATTTTTGGAATGCTATAAGTCCCTATGATGAAATATCAGAATCGACAATGGATGAATTTTTCTACAATCCAGAATTGGCTCTTTATATGGATGATGACCAATTTGGTGGAGCAGTTCCAGCTTTTGGACCTCTAAGAATTCAAACTAATTCCCTAGGAGGTTTTGATTTTACAAATGGAGCTGATGGACTATATTCTCTAAAAGGTGCAGATGCACTTGCAGGAACAGCATTGGATGATGATGTATTTGGAACTTTATTACTGCCTGCGCCGGCGAAACCAAGATCTGTTGATCTATGGCCTATATTCCATACTGGAGTTCCCAATGTAATTCCATATCAATTAGCCACTGGAAAAGAAGGAAACCCTTTGGCCTCTGGTAAACCATTTATCAATAACTTTCTACCAAATGGTGGAGATATGTTGAGATTGAATATGGCAGTACCCGCTACCCCTAGAGATGATGCAAACTTCAGTAGTTTGGGATTGGTCCAAGCTGCAGCAATTGGATTGACAGTAGCTCCATTTAACGAAAGTGCTGATCTAGAGTTTATTCCTAACATGGATGGCTTTCCAAATGGAAGAAGACTTGAGGATGATGTTACAAGAATAGAATTACAAGCAGTCGGTGGAGTCGTACTTGCAGCAGTGGGTCTTTGGTATGATGACTATGATCCAGAAAGTTCTGCCAGTCCAGTAACTCAGCAATTATTGAATGTATTGACTTATTCGACGGGCGTAGAATCAAACGATAGAGCATTTACAAGTAGTTTTCCTTTTCTCCCTATGCCAAATAGTGGAACTGGAGAATGTAGTGGACAAATCATTGAAGAAGAGGATACGAGAGTTACAGTTGGAAATTTATTTGTATCATCAAATACTTCTGGCTTAGTAGGTGCATTTGACATCTTGGATGATCGTAATCTTAGATCAAATACATTCTCAGCAGGAGGTATGGATTCAGATGGTATATATTATGATGAAGACGCTGACCTTCTTTACCAATTGAACAGAACAGACAATGTTATCAACATCTATAGTGATGTTTTATTGAATCTTGAAAATGGTAATCAACCTGCTTTGGCAGCAACTTCTACCTCAGATTTCATCAATGGAAGAGAGATTGCTGTTGCCGGAAATAAATTGGTTGTTGCGCAAGATGCCAATGATCTAAACGGACAACTAAACAGGTTTATCATTTATGATATCAATGGTGCTGATATAACTCTATCAAGTATTTCAAATGTAGATTTCAACTTGTGGGGAATTCATCTAAATGGCCCTGACTTATTCGCAATACTTGATAATTCAAATCAAGTTGCTGTTTTCAATAATTTTTTCAATCAGATCCAACCAGACATAGCGCCAGACTTTACTTTTATGGTTGACGGACTTGTAAGGACACATGGTATTCATTACCAAGAAGATCAAGACATATTACTTCTAACAGATGTTGGAGATGCTGCCAGTGACTCTGATGGCGCCTTTGTTGTCATCAATGATTATGTGAATGCTGTTTCTGACGGAATAATTTCTGATCAAGAACAAATCAGAATTGCCGGACCTTCTACGCAACTCGGGAATCCTGTTGATCTTGTATTGGACATCAATAATAGTTCAGTCTATGTTGCTGAAAGAGCCAATGAAGGTGGCAAAATATTAGCATTTGATGTTCCAAGTTCAAGTGGAGATACTTCTCCTAACTATTCTGAAATATTTGAAGGTGCTTCAGCAGTATATCTTCCTGGCTCGAATAATACAGTAAGTGTTCTGAATAATTTTGAGAATTCAAATCTTAGAATTGATATATTTCCTAATCCAGCAAATGAAAAAGTAACCATCTCATTGGCAAGAACAGGCGTAGAGGTCTCAAATTCTACATTGAAATTATACACACAAACAGGAATGTTCATTGGTGATTATAATTTTAATGCTGACGAACTGACCATAAACCTTTCTGATCTAGAATCTGGCAGTTATTATGGATTAATCAATAATGAAAAATATACACAAGAAGTGAAAATAATAAAGATATAGCGTTTATAAATTTTGAAATTTTGTTCTAATCATCATTTGAGGGGAGGCTAAAGTGCCTCTTCTCAAATTTTTTTAAAAAAAATTCTAAAATCTTCGAACATTATAAACTGGGTTTAGTTTTAAATATATTAAAGAAATAACTTAACTCAATAAACATGGACACCGCCCCGCAACTTCCTCATTTGTTAGAGTTTTATAGCAATAACGAACATTGGGTAAACAGATGTTTGACTGTTTATAAATTTGACAACCGAGTCAAACTAAAACTTATAAATTTCTTGATTAAAAAAAGTTATTCTTCGAGTTTGATAAGAAAAGGACCAATCTCTGTTCAATTTGATCTTGCCTTGAAAGAATTTATAAGAAACCTTAAAAAATAGAATTCAAGCTAAACATCAATAAGACATTTTACGAATATATATCCCTAGAACAAATAAAGGGGGTTTAATGATTAAACCCCCTTTTATAATTCTTATTGTAAAAGCTAGAAACTTAATTTCATAGTTGCACGAGTTGTGTCCCAACCAAAGATTAGATTAACATTGTTAGCATCAACTTCTTCAAATCTAATTCCTAAAGCTTCCAGAACTTCAGTGTCTTGTGTTACTGGAATTACAATTTTGTAAGCATCTTTTTCTTCGTCTCTATTGGCTGCGCCCCATGCAGGTCTATCAGTATTAAAGATGACAGTCCAGTTTTCAGCAGTTGGGATAGCATACAAGTTATATCTTCCTGACTTAACTTTCTCACCTCCGATGTTTACATCTTGATACAAGGTCATTTCTGTTGACTCGTTTGCTCCTAGTCTCCATACTTCACCATACTTTATCAATCCACCAAAAATCTCTCTGCCCTTTTTCATTGGTCTTCCGTATGTAATTCTCACCTTGGCTTTTGCCGCATCTAATTCTTCAGGCTTTAGGTAATTTCTAAACCTTGAGTTATCTGGATATTGAACCAAATCCCCAGGGCTCACATCTTCATCTGGAAAGCTAACTACATTGAATGCAATTGGAATATTTACGGAAGTATCATACCACGATACAACCATATGAACCAGGTGCTCATCAATTTCTCTAAATCCAATCGCAAGATTTTCTCTCAATGAATTTGACACAACTGTAGGCACTTCAATTCTTGCTACGTCTTTAGAAACATCTCGATTTTGGCCACCCCAAATTCCAGTCTCAGAAGAAAAGTTTATTGTCCATGATTTTTCATTGACTGTGGCAAACATAGTATAGACACCACGGTTAACTGTCTTTCCATTTATCTCTACATCACGATAAAAGATCACCTCAGTTGCTTCATTAGCTCCCACTCTCCACTCTTCACCAAAAGGAACAAGCTCTCCGAATATTTCTCTTCCTGCAACGGCTGGCGATGAGTACGTTACTTTTATTTTTGCAGACTTGTTTCTATCATCGCCTTGAAGGTAATTTCTCCAAGCAGCATTGGCTGGATAGTATGAAAATTGCAAAGGACTTTTATCAAGTTTAGGCCACTTTGATTCTTCTTGAGCTACCAATTCTGGACTGGCAAACAAGAAAGAAATAAGAAGTAAGGTAAATACGTGTTTCATATGGTTTGATTTTAAAATTTGCGCAAAGTTAAAAAGAAATGAATGTTTACTTGGCATATCTCGGACAGTTGAACTCAAAATCAAGTAAGAATCACCATTTACGGAAGTAAGAATAACCTAGTTATGTCTTACATACTCTTAATTCTATTGGATTAGATACTATATTTGTGCAAAACAATTCAAAATGCAAAAGTACCTTTTCACCCTACTATTGATCTTCATTTATTGTGCAAGCTTTGGACAAGAAAAAAGCAAGTATCTAAAAGTAAAAATCAATATGATTGGGCATGATCACAGCGAGTTGGCAGCACTGGGAGTAGAATGCGATCATGGTGACATAGCACTTCATAAACACATCATCAATGTCTATAGCGAAGAGGAATTAGAGCAGATTGAAAATGCTGGTTTTGAGTATTCAATTCTTATTGAAGATGTCGAACAATTTTATATGCAATACGGAACTGACGATCATAGAATTTTAGATGTAGATCTACGGGAGGCATCTTGTGATGCTGTCGGGCGTACATATGATTTTGTGACTCCAGAAAACTATGTCTATGGTTCAATGGGAGGATATCTTACCTATGATGAAGCATTGGTTGAATTGGATAAAATGCATGAACTCTATCCAGAGTTGGTAACAGAAAGAATGATCATCGGAGATATTTTGACACACGAAGGGCGAAATCTTTTCTATATGGTTATTTCAAATGAGCCAACGAACATAACGGAAGACAAACCACAGATTTATTATAATGCGCTTCATCATGCCCGTGAACCAAACTCATTGTCGCAATTAATTTTCTATATGTGGTACTTATTAGAAAACTATGACTCTGATGAAGAGGTTAAATATTTGGTGGATAATACGGTGATGTTCTTTCAACCCATTGTAAATCCTGATGGTTATGTTTTTAACGAACTTACAAATCCACAAGGCGGAGGTCTTTGGAGAAAAAACAGATATCCAAATGACGATGGTGTAATTGTAGGTGTTGATCTAAACAGAAATTATGGTTTTCAATGGGCCTTTGACAATCAAGGTTCATCACCAAATGAGCAAAGCAATACTTATAGAGGTCCTTCTGCATTCTCTGAACCAGAAACTCAAGCTACAAGAAAATTATGTATAGACAATAATTTTCAAATCATATTAAACTACCACACTTTTGGGGATCTACTCATACACCCTTGGGGCTTTTCTGACGAACCAACGGATGAGGATTTCATATTCAAATCTTTAGGTCGTACCATGATAGAAGAAAATTCATTTGTTATGGGTACTGGCTCCGAAACAGTTGGCTATGTTGTAAATGGAGATAGTGATGACTATATGTATGGCGAACAAGTAGAGAAGAATAAAAGCTACACATACACTCCAGAGGTTGGTCCGACCTTTTGGCCTAGTGAGGATCAGATTGATTACCTTAATAAATCGGCTGCTAGATTAAATCTGAATGCAGCTCATACACTTTTAAGTTTTGCCAATGCAAGAGAGGTCAATGTTATTCCTGAATTTTCAGCAAGAGTTGGAGTCTTGATATTTGAATTGGAGAAAACTGGACTACAAGATGGTCTTATTGACTTTTCTGTAGTTTCTAAGACTGAAGGTTTTAGCCTTTCGGCAAATGAATTCACTGCACTTGATATGGCA
>CALHKJ010000392.1 GCA_938033975.1 uncultured Saprospiraceae bacterium
AGATTACTTATGCTACTTCGATTTGATTTATCGTATCGAACCCATACTCGAATTTCATCTCTACCTCTCTGAAAACGCTGTACTGATGCTCCAAAAAAACCTGCTCTCACCTGTGCCATAACGCTATTAAGTGAAAGTCCAAGTAAATATGCATTGTCCTTGAGATTTATTTTTAGTTCTTTTATTCCTGCCGGGTCATTGTCTGTGACATCAGCTAATCGACTGTTCTCTTGTAGTGCAATTTTTAAATCATTTTTTGCACCCTTTAAATCTGATATATTATTTCCAACCAAGGAGACAGAAACAGGCTTTCCTCCGAATGCATTTCCAGAACCATAGACCAAACTTTCCGCTTCATAAACCGGACCAACTAACTCTCTAATTTTACTTGAAATTTCTGATGCTCGAAGGTCTCTGGTTTCTCCAGGTAGCAGTTTAATATTCAATGAAGCATTTGAGGTACCTGGACCTAATCGACGAACTGTATTTTGAATAACTTGAAAATTACCGGTTTGATTTTCAGACAATTCTTTGTTTGCTTCCCATGTAGCATTTTCAATTACTGTAATAATCGAATCCGTTAGAGCTTCGTTTGTACCCTGGGGCATTTTTAAGGTGATAGCTACATTATCGGATGCTACATTTGGAAAGAAAGTAAATCTGATAATTCCTCCTTGTATAGCTCCTACTGTTAGTAGCAAAAGTGCAATAGGAATCGCAAAGCCAAATATTTTATAATTCAACACAAAACGCAAGGCTGGAACATAGAATTTATCTCTAAACCAACTAATAGCTTTATCAGCCCATACGTTGATAAAGAAAGGCTTTACATCCTTTTTCAATGCTCTTGAGTGTGCAAGGTGGGCAGGTAGAATGAGAAATGCCTCTATCAATGATATCAACAAAATGATTCCTACTACTTTTGCAATTTGTCCAAAAAACGAACCTATTCTTTCCGGTAAAAATATAAAAGTTGAAAAAGCAATAATGGTTGTAAGAATAGCAGCAATTATAGGAGGAAAAACCTGCATTGTTCCATCTATAGCAGCTTGTATTTTTGACTTTCCATTTTGATATTGATCGTATATATTTTCTGCAATAACAATCCCATCATCTACTAGAATCCCTATGACTATAATCATTCCGAATAATGAAATCACATTAATTGTCATGAAGCTGGGAGCAAATATAAATAGCCCTAGAAATGAAAAAGGTAAGCCTACTGCAACCCAAAAGGCAATACTTGGTTTTAAGAAAATTGATAGAAAAATAAGCACTAAAAATATTCCAATAATTCCATTGTCAATCAACAATTGTTGACGCGCATTTAGGGCTACTGATGAATCATTACTTACTTGTAATTTTAGTACGTCATTTTTTTCATTAAACTTTTCAATATACTCTTTTACTTTTTCTGAAGCATATAACAAATCTTCATTGTTGGTCGTACTAATTGTCAGCTGGACAGCCGAGTTTCCATTGAAATGTATTCTATCAGGAATTTCCGACCACTTATCTCTAACAGTAGCTACATCTTTCAATCTAACTATTTGACCAGATGCGCTAGCTTTTACAACAATGTAATCTAATTCATCTCCATAGTAAGCTCTATTATTTGCTCTGATCAAATATTCTTCAGTTTCCGTTTTTATCGTTCCACCTGTGGTAATAATATTAGCATTTCTTACTGCTGCTGCGACTTCTGCGAAGCTTAAATCAAAAGCAAGCAAATCGCTTTCGCGAACTGCTATTTCAATCTCTTCCGTTGGATATCCTGCCACTGAGATTTGTGAAATATTTGGAATGGCTCGTATATCATTTTCAACTTTTCTTGCAAATTCCTTTAGTGTTTTTAAAGGTACTCCTTCCCCGCTTAAGGTAAAGCTTATTGCAGTGTTGATATTTTCTTGTTTTGAAATTACTGGAGGTTCCATATCAACAGGAAAAGATGCGACTCTATCTACAGCATTTTTTACGTTTGCTAAAACGATATCAATATCAGCTCCTTCTTCAATCTCTACGGTTATTGATGCTGAGTTTTCTTGTGAAGCTGAAGTCACTCTATCAATATTAACTAAGCCTCTAAGATTATCTTCAATCTTTAAAACTACCCCCTCTTCTATCTCAACAGGCGAAGCTCCAGGATAAACAATATTGATAAAAATCAACTTGGAATCATCAAGTGGAAAAAAGGATGATTTGGTTTGTTGTAAACCAAGGTATCCAAAAATTGCTACAGCAAACAAAATGATGTTTACGGCAACAGGGTATTTAATAAAAAAAGAAAGGAAATTTCTCATGGAGTTGGTTGGTCTTTTTGCAAATTAATTTTCTTCTGCTTTAAATTTATTGACCTTAATTCCATCGTAGGCACCAGGCAACATTTTGTCTAAAATCTCGGTTCCATTTGGCAAGCCTCTTACAATAGCTGTTTTGTCTGTAAAATGAATTGTTTCAACTTCCTTTAAGTCTAATTTCCCATCAGAATAAACAAACAACTTATTGTTATCCACAAGATTCTTTCTTGAGACTTCAAAAGTATTTTCTTCATTTTCAGCAGAAAGATTTGCTTCCAGATACATTCCTTCTCTTAAGCCAGATCCATTTACTCTGATGAATGCTTGGATGGTCTGGGTATTGGGATCAATCAACGAATTGACGCGACTAACCTTACCTGACCAAGTTGAAGTTTTTTCAACATCGTGTAAGGAAACTACATTTCCTACTTTCAAATATTTTGCAAAGGATGAATTAACCGCAACTTCTAATTCATAGTTGCTTGGATTTATAAATTCACCAATTTTGAATCCTGGTCTTACCAAAGCGCCTTTATCTACATTTGCTTCAATTAGTATTCCATCAAAAGGTGCATAAAGTGAATACTTCCCCATCCTTTCTTCACTATTTTTGACATTGTACCAACTGGTACCAATATTTTTCCCAACAATGAATAAGTTCTCCCGCTCAGAAGAGGCCTCAGGTAGAGGCTTTAATCTTTGTTCAATATCAAAACTGTTGGCATAATTTTGCCATTTTTGGAATGCCTCTGGATAATCAAATTTAAGTTCAGGTAAGATCGAAACAACTTGATTATAAAGATTGCTTTTTTGGGATCTTAAGTTTGCCCTAGCTTCATCACTATTCAAACTCAATAATAATTCTCCTGATTTATAGTACACACCAGGTTTAAATTGGTGGGCAGAATTTTGGAATATTCCTTGTACTTCTGAATATATCTCTATACGATCACGAGCTGCAAGGTTTCCACTAGCAGTTATTGTGACTGCATTGTCTGAGTTCCTTACTTCTTTTGTAAAAACAGTGGGTATGGTTTTTTCTTCTTTCGGCCTCTGCTTTTTCTCCTTGGAGCTCATTTTTTGCATACCAAAAAACCCTACAGCTATAATTGCCAAGCCCAATAAGCTCACTATTATTTTTCTCAGATTCATCTTTTAAGTTTATTCCATCCAAAGTTACTATTTAGCAACAGCTAAAGCTCCTATAATGTTATATATTATCCATGGAGTAAATTATAATGCCTCCTTAACAGAATAATATATTCTTAAAATTCTCCGGCTTATTTGCGTTTATAATTAATAGCTTTTTATATTTGCAGGCTAATCAGATCATGGAAATCCATGATAGGATTCAGACGGTGGTTGTAGCTCAGCTGGTTAGAGCGCCTGATTGTGGTTCAGGAGGTCGTGGGTTCGAAACCCATCTTCCACCCAAGTAAAGTTTACATTTTAAGTCTCACCTATTTGGTGGGACTTTTCTATTTTGATTTAATTATTCATGATCATCAATATACTCTTCTAGTCTATCTTTTGCATCATCAGTAAGTTTGCCATCATCATCATAATCATCATCATCTTCAATTATTTCTTGGGCTTCTACCTTTGTCATTCGTATTAAATAATAATAATCTTCTGTTTCGAATGGTAGAGCACTTACAAATTTTCCATGTTGATTCTTAAATTGAATCAATTTCTTTTCAAATCCTCTTGGAAATTGAAGCTTAATTTGAGCGAGTACTTCTTCACCTACCTTGTCATAATCTTTGACTAAACGCGGTTTTTCCATAATTCTTCATTTAAGTATTGATTAATTAATTTATGACCCTCCCTTATTGTTGGATTTAGGTCTTATTCGATTTGACATTTTTATTTTTGAATTAATACGATGTAATTTTTCATTAGTTGCAACTAAATTTTAATCAAGGTTTTGTAATATCTTTTAGCATTTGCCATGAGGATTAACTGAGAAATACCATTTGCACAATCTTTTGTTATAAAAACAATCAGTGATCATTTGCATTATATTAGTAACCCAATATTTCAAGCATATCATCAACTGATTGTTCTTTTCGGTATAAATAATCTACAAAATTTCCTTTTTCATCGCGATCAACGATAATAAGTTTTGGTGCTGGAATTAAGCAGTGTTTAATTCCTCCATATCCGCTGATTGAGTCCTGATATGCTCCAGTATGAAAAAAGCCTACATAAAGTGGTTCTTCATCTGTGTCCTTAAATTTTGGTAAAAATAATTGCTGATTAAAATCTTCTGAATTATAATAATCTGAGTGATCACAACTAATACCACCAATATTGACCTTAGTATATTCATTATCCCATTTATTAACTGGTAGCATAATAAATTTTTCTAAAATTGACCAGGCATCAGGAATGGTATTCATCAAGCTATTATCAACCATATACCATACTTCCCTATCATTTTGGTGTTTTTGTTCTAATACTTGAAAAATGATTGCTCCACTTTCACCTACTGTATATTTCCCAAATTCCGTAAAAATATCAGGTTGTTCAATGTCTGATTCTAGGCATATTGATTTAATATTGGATACTATTTCATTGATCATATATTCATAATCGTAGTCAAAACCAAGATTATTTCTGATTGGAAATCCACCTCCTAGATTTAGAGCTTTTATTTCTGAACACTCCCTTTTTAATTCAACAAAAAGTTTGAGGGCTTTCTGAAATTCGCCCCAATAATATACATTGTCCTTTATGCCAGAATCGATGAAGAAATGAACCATTTTTAATGAAATATTTTCATCGTCTTTTATTTTATTTTTATAAAAATCGATGATTTCACTGGGCCTTATCCCCAGGCGTGAGGTATAATATGCGCTTTGAGGTTCCTCATCTATAGCAATCCGAATTCCAATCTTTAATTTACCACCATATGCTTCCGCATATTTCTTAACTCTTTCTATTTCAGATTTTGAGTCTAATACTAGAATAGAATTTTTAAACCCTGCTTGATTTAACTTAATTATTTTTTTAAGGTAATCCTCAGTCTTGTATCCATTATGGACTACAATAGTATTCTGAGTCAATTCACCCTCATCCAATAGTTTAAATATTAAATCAATATCAAAGGAGGAGGAGGTTTCAAGATGTACTTTTTGTTCGAGTGCCGCCTTTAGAACATGACTAAAATGACAACATTTGGTGCAATAACAATATTGATAGTTACCCTGATAACTATTCTTTTTTATTGCTCTGTTGAATAGATTTCTAGCCCTTCGAATTTGTTCTCCAATCCTTGGAAGGTAAACCAATTTGAATGGGGTACCATATTTCTCTATTAGATACTTTAATGATATACCATAAAATGATAGGTAATCATTATTTAAATCAAATCCTTCTTGCGGAAAATAATAACTTTGGTCAATTAGGTCAAAGTAAGTATTCTTCATTTTCCATTATCTTTTTGTTAATTAAAATATTAATTTAAGCTTAATTCTGAAATAATAAATTAAAACTCAATAAACATTTTTTAACCATAAAAATCATCATTATTTGATAATGGATTTAGAGCCTTTCATAATCATAAAGGTGCTCTTTTTTTCATTTTTTAACTCTATCTTAGGATTAGAAACTCACCAAAATAACTATAGATTCAGCTTACCCCAATTTAGTTATCCTTCCCCATCGCTTGAATGGTCTGAGCAAACTTCAGCTCCCCTGTATTCCCATCATAATATTGAAAAACAACCTGTGGTCTTGGAAATGCAATCCACCTGTCTACGCCTGCTTCAATTGGATTATTGACAACATTGTTTACTTGGATTACACAAAAGGTTGAACGTCTCCTCATATCTCTTGGTGTTCCTGGTAGTAAATAACTACTCCACAAAATATCACAAGCTCTTGGTCCATATTTGAATGGACCATTAAGCGGCCGGTGTCCTTCAGAACCAATGTGGTGA
>CALHKJ010000393.1 GCA_938033975.1 uncultured Saprospiraceae bacterium
ACCTTTAAGACTTGTAAGATTCAGTTCCACGCTTTTTTAAAACGTAAATATGAAAACACCTTCTTTAAATGAATTATCGCCAATTGAACCTGATACAAGATTACTACTTCATGAAATTCTTGTTGATAATCTTAAGTTTGATAAAGAAATTATATCAAAATATAAAGTGGTCACTGAATTTCAACGCCCCTCCAAAAAGGTACTGATAACTGCTACAAATTTATTACCATTTTATGCGTTAGAACCCAAATATGAAGAGATTATGAGGGGCGACAAGGGTGTGCGTCATGTAATCACTGATAACCTTGGTCGTGTTGTAGAATCATTCAACAAAGGAGAGTTGGATAAAAAAGCTGTTCCTGGCACAAACATTATCACAAGTATTGATTTTGATCTCCAAAAGTATGGAGAAGAATTGATGCAAGGAAAAAAAGGAAGTATCGTTGCCATTGAACCAAAAACAGGTGAAATTTTGTGTTCAATTTCAGCTCCTACTTATGACCCTAATGTCCTTAACCTTGACGAAGATAGAAGTAATGCCTTTGACGATTTAAGAGATGACATCAACAAGACTTTGTTGGATAGAACAGTCTCCGCTAAATACCCACCAGGATCCATCTTCAAACCAATACTATCCTTAATTGCCTTTCAAGAAGGAATTACCGGACCATATAAAGGTGTGAGTTGTCCTGGGTACTACGAGTATAATACTTTCAGATATAAATGCCATGATCACCCTTATCCATCTAATGTTGGAATAGCCTTGACACACTCATGCAATAGTTACTTTTTCGATATGATCAGGAAGACACTCGAGGTAAATGGCTATAACAAACCAGGAGAAGGCTTGGCAATGTTGGACCAATACCTTTACAAATTTGGTCTTGGAAGAAAGTTAGGAGTAGATAACTCTATTGAATCCACAGGAAACATCCCTACTCCAAGTTACTATGATAGAAAATATGCCAATGAGATAAATGGATGGAAATCTACATATGTAATGTCTATTGGAATTGGTCAAGGTGAGTTGGAGTTAACCACTGTGCAAATGGCTAATCTAGCTGCAATCATTGCCAATCGAGGTAAATATTACACACCTCATTTGGTTAAGAGTTTTAGTAATTCAAATATGCAGATAGATCCGATGTATCAACAAATCCTTGATGTAGGCATTGATGAAGAACACTTCGAACCCGTTATACGAGGGATGGAACATGTGATCTCTTGGGGTACCGGAATTAATGCAAAGGTTCCAGGTGTAAAGGTCGCAGGAAAAACTGGAACTTCACAAAATCCACATGGTGAGGACCACTCAGTATTTTTTGCATTTGCTCCAGTTGATGATCCTCAGATTGCCATCGCTGTATATGTTGAAAATGCAGGATTTGGTTCAGACTTTGCGGCACCGATTGCTGGTTTGATGGTGGAAAAATATTTGAAAAAAGAGATTTCTACTTATAGTAAATATAAAGAAGAACAAGTCAAGGCAATTCAATTAATTAAAGTACCAGAGGCTGAACTAGTCCCAGAAACGGAAGAAGAATTATGATAATATCCACTATCGTTGCCATGGGTAACAATCGGGAGATTGGGAGGGACAATGATATTCCTTGGTATCTGCCAGAAGACTTAAAATATTTTAAGAAGAAGACCTTGAACCGCCCTATTATTATGGGTCGAAAATGCTTCCAATCTATTGGGAGGCCTCTTCCTAAAAGGACCAATATTATTATTACCAGAAATCCCTACTACATTGTCAGCAATGCTTTTGTCACGCACAGTTTGCCAGAGGCCTTAGATATTGCACAACAAAATGAAGAAGAAGAAATTTTCATAATTGGAGGTGGTGGTATCTATGATCTTAGCAAAGAACTTTGGGATAGAATGTACATTACTGAAGTTGATATAGATATTCCTGATGCAGATATTTTCTTTCCAGAAATGGATATGAGTAAATGGAAATTGGTTGAAGAAAATGCTCATAGTAAGGATGAGAAAAATGAGTACGATTATGTTTTTAAGGTTTATGACAAAGTTTGAGACTGGAGACGAAAGACGAAAGACGAAAGATTTAGAATTTGGTCTTAAGATGAAAATTTAGATAAATGAAAAAGCTAAGTATTTTAATACAAGTTTTATTGGGTGTTTTAATTCTTAGTAATTGTGCAGAAAAAAACAAAGATCAAAGTAAATCCGATATCATAAAAGAGGATTCTAATCATGCAGATTACTTACTAAAGGGTAAGGAAATTGCAATGTCAGCACAGGCTATACTAGGAAAAAATTTACTCACAGCTATTTCTAATAAAGGTACAGATGGAGCTTTATCTTTTTGCAATGAAAGAGCTATACCTCTTACCGATAGTGTTGCCACAGCATTAAAAACAAGTCTTTCGCAAGTCTTAAAATAAAAGACCAACCATAAAAAAAGCAGATGCGTTTCCACATCTGCCCATATGAATCAAAACTCCTGATCTTTTGAGATTCCTCACTAAAATCTAAGATCTGGGATTTACATTTTAATTTATTTTTACAAACCGTTGAGTTTGTGAAAATCCTTTTGCGGATACTTCTATTATGTAAGCACCTTCATTTAAATCTCTAATATCGATTATTGGTTCTTCACCTGCCGTAAGATCAATTTCTTTCACATATAATAATTTTCCAAAAGCATCATAAATTTTTGCTTCGCCTCTATTGGCTGGTGAACTATTAAAATCTAATGAAATTTGGTCATTACTAGGATTAGGATATATTGAATATCTAGCTTCAGCCTGTCCTCCGTCTGGATCTACAAAATTATTCTCAATACAAAGAGATGCATTATCTTCAGACCAATCGAATGGAGTATTTCCAATACCATCATATTCAATACTATTGTTGATACTAAATGAAGGAACAAAATCTCCAGTTGACCAAATTCCTGCTGCAATAGCTGTTTCAGATCTTTGGTGATCAGTAGAACCCCATTCTACATAATCAATTATAAAATCTGGGTTTCCAAAATCATTATTAGCTAATTGATCATTGTATAATGCAAGTTCACCGTCATTGGATGTTATACTTCCATTAATTTCGACTACTAAAATTTCTTGTGGATCTAAGATATAATCACTTGAATTACATTCTAAAAATAAATTTTGAAGGTTTGCACCAAATGGAAATGACTCCAAATAATATCCAGACACGTCTATTGCAACATCACTTACATTCTTAATTTCTACAAAGTTATCTTCTGGAAAAATCTCGTTAATAACAATGCTATCATTCGACATGAGAATGCAATCCTCTTTGATTACTTGTACACTATTAGAGAAGTCAAAGCAACCTTCAAGGTCACCGATATCTTCTCCAACTTCTAAACCTGACAATCCGTCTTCGTATGTAATATTATACACCAGGCATATTCCTAGATCAGCATCGTCAAAATCCACTGTCTCAATCATAGTTGGTAATTCTAAAATAATACCTTGAAGATCAGTGACAACCCAATTAAAATTAACTCCAACCGTATCTGCTAAGGTAAGGCCATTTAAAAAATCTGGTGATTCATCTTTACAGAATGAAAAAGTATTCGGTGACAAGCTTCCTCCTAAAGGTTCAATTTTATTTATTGAAATATTGTTATCAGAAATATCAAAACAACCATCTAGCTGATTTACGTTTTCACCGACAAATAATCCTTCCAAACCATCTTCGTAAGCAATATGCCACAAGAAGCATGTTCCTTCATTCAAATTATTAAAGTTAAAACCAAGAATATCAGAAGGAACTGCAACGATATCACCTGTACTGTTTGTAATCAACCAACTCATATTTGTCCCTACTGCGCCAGACACATCAACATCTGTTACAAACTCATCAGCATCATTTATACATATTTCAGAAATCATTCCACTGACAATTCCACCATTTGGAGAAATCTTATTAATGGTGATTGCATCAGTTAAATCAAAACAACCATCTAATTGATCTATATTATTATCTAAGACAAGTCCTTGTAGTCCAGTTTCATAAGCTAGATTATATAAAAAGCTAGTCCCTGGACCTGTTTGATCAAAGTCAATTTCATTTGTGCTTTCAGCAATATGTGTTATGACACCATCTTCATCTGTAACAATCCAATTGACATTTGGTCCAACAAAATCTGCTAAAGTGATTCCTGAAACATTATCAGCAACTCCATCAATACAAAAATTAAAAGGTCCTCCTGTAAGGTTACCCGCAAAAATTTCTGTTCTAGTCACCGTGATGTTCTCTGTTAAATCAAAACAACCTTCAAGATTTGTCAAAACACTATCTATTACTAAGCCTTCAAGTCCATCATTGTAAGTAAGACTATATATCAAACTTGTTCCTGATCCAACTTCCTCAAAATTTACATTTTCTAAAGTATCAGGTAGGCCAATGATAACCCCAGCTTCATCTGTAATTACCCATGCTGTATTAGCACCGTCATTTCCGGTAAGGGCAAAATCAGAAATCATATCTGCAGTACCTTCAATACAGAAATCATACGGTCCTCCAACTAAGGTACCCGCTTCTGGAACTGTCCGATCGACAATGATAAAATTTGATAAACCAAATGTTCCTGACAAACCTGATATATTAGCATTCTCAACTAATCCAGTGATTCCCGCCTCATAAGAGATGGAATAGATATAACATTCACCTACTCCTGCATCATTGAAGTTGACCAATTCAATATTGTTTGGTAAGCCAATGATCATACCATCGGGATCAGTAATAATCCATCCAGTCACACTACCCATGTTGTCCGTTACTTCTAAATCTGAGACAAAATCATCCTCTTCATCGACGCAGAAATTAAAAGGTCCTCCAGAAAGTGTGCCTCCTAGTGAAGGCATTTTTGTCACAGTAATTGAATTAGATAAGGCAAAACATCCATTTATGTCATCAACATTATTCCCTTCAATAAATCCAGAAATTCCATCAAGGTATCCAATGTGCCAGATTAAACATTCGCCAATAGCTTGTTGATCAAAATTAATGGATTCAATATCATCTGTTATAAAAGTTATGTCACCGTCTGGTGTAGTTACTACCCATTGTGCATTTGGAGCTACATTTCCAGTGAGTGAGATTCCAGTAGCATTATCTTCAATACCATCAATCGTGAAATTGAATGGCCCACCTTCTATTACTCCTGCAATAGGTGCAGATCTTGTTACAGTGATACTATTCGACAGATCAAAACAACCTACTAATTCAGAAACATTATTTTCTAAAGAAAGACCTGTTAATCCATCTTGATAACTAATATTCCAAATCAAACATATACCACTTCCGGCTGCATTAAAATCAACATCAGTTATTTCTTCAGGCAATCCAACTATCAATCCGTCTTCATCAGTAATTATCCAAGAATTATTTTCACCTGATGCTCCAGAGAGGGTAATATTTGAAACAGTATCCATAACCATATCGATACAGAAATTGAATGGTCCTCCTTCTAGAATTCCTCCTGAAATGTCAGATCTTAGGACCTCAATGCTATTTGATAAACCAAAGCATCCACTTAATATATTCAGTGGGCTATTGTTTATCAAGCCATTGACTTCACCTTCATAAGTAATACTCCAAATTAAGCAGGTCCCAGGATCAGCAGCATCAAAATTCACCATGCTGATATCATCAACAACTGTAATAATATTTTCATTTTCATCGGTGATAATCCACTGTGTTATACTACCTGAGTTTCCAGTCAAAACTAAGTCACTAACAAAATCGTCTTCTCCATCTATACAAAAGCTGTAAGGTCCTCCTGAGATGGTTCCTCCGTTTGGTTGAGTTCTATCAACTCTAATTGAATTAGACAAAGCAAAACTTCCTACTATATCAGAAAGAAAATTTTCCAATTCGATTCCTGTCGTATTATCTTCATAAGTAAGGTGGTAGATAAGACATACGCCAACGCCAGCATTGTCAAAATCAACCATTTCTATGTCAGCTGGCAATCCAATAATACTGTCTTGTTCGTTCGTTACAACCCATTGAGAATTCGTACCTGTTGCTTCTGTCAATGTTATTCCTGAAACCATATCAGCGACACCATCTACACAGAAATTAAAAGGACCACCAGTTAAAACGCCTCCGGCGGAAGCTGTTCTATTGACTGTGATGCTATTAGATAAATCAAAACATCCTTCAAGATCATTCACATTTGCTTCTACAGCTAAATTTTCTAAACCATCAGCATAACCAATATGCCAGATCAAGCAAATCCCTACCCCTGCTTGGTCAAAATCAACATCTTCAATATCTGCAGGTAATCCTAAAATATTTAAATCTAAATCTGTTACGATCCATGAATAGTTTGTAGCCGATGTATCTGTCAACTCAATTCCAGATACCATATCTGGCATTCCATCGACCATAAAATTGAAATCTTCAGAAGTCAATGTTCCTGCTTCTTGAACTGATCTTGTAACTGAGATAGAATTTGAAATTCCAAAACAACCTTCTAATTCTGAAACATTCGCTCCTGACTCAAGACCTTCAATACCATCTTCGTAAGAGATATTCCATATGAAACAAATACCTGCAGGAACATTATTAAAATTAATCGTATCTGGCTCTGTTGTTAATTCTAAAATAGCTCCATCCTCATCTGTTATGATGAAGGTAGAGTTTGGTCCAACATTTCCATCTACCTCAACACCTGAAATCATATCAGCTGAATTGTCAAGACAGAAGTTAAAAGGACCACCTGTTAGTGTTCCACCACTGATTTCAGTTCTTGTAACTACAATACTGTCCGATAAAGCAAAACATCCTTCAATATCTTCAGCTGAACTACCAGCTTCAAAACCTTGTGTATCGTTCCCATAAGATATGTTCCATAAAAGGCAAATACCTGGAGGTGCTTGATTAAAATCTATTGTATCTAATTCATTAGTTAGAGCTATGATGTCCAAATTTTCATCAGTAATCAACC
>CALHKJ010000394.1 GCA_938033975.1 uncultured Saprospiraceae bacterium
AGTTTTTCTTTCTGATTACGAGGTTCGTGGTCTAAACTTCCATAATTTGAGATGGCCCTTTCAGCATGATGGGGTGGGTGGATTCAACGATGTAGCTCCAGGAGAAACCTGTGTTTTATAGTTTCAATTTGTATTAGCTAAAATGATCACTAGCTTAAGCATTATAATTACTCTACAATTGCCTCAAAAGTAGAACTAGGATCCATATTGAAATTTGCATCAGCTTCTACATTGATTTTATAACAGGCTCCAGATTCACCAGCAAGAATATTGCATGTATAACCATTGGGAATAATAACATCATGGCAATAGTCTGGTATCACCGCTAATGACCAATTTTCAGCTTGATTCCATAGGTTATTCCCAAGAGTATTGTTAAATACATTTACAGGTATCTGCATAGTTCCTGCACAACTACAATCCGGCTGAACAGTTGCATTAATTTCACAAGGATTGGCTGCAACACAAGGACTCCCTACAGTGGTAATGTTAGGATCACTGTCATCACAATCTAAATTATTGTCGATGTATCCTGTAGCTGGCATAGAGCATGCGTAGATGTAATGATCACTGTGACCATATCCATCGCCGTCATTGTCCACGAAGAATTGATCTTGATCATAAAAAAATACGGAGCCAGTGTCGTCAAAGCCTATATTGTCATAAGCTGCACCAATTACAACTCTATGTTTGTAAACACCCACAGCGGATCCAAAATCTGCATTAATCACAGGTGAACCATAGTTTGTTTGAACCCATTGTGTCCCATTCCAATCAAACTTATCGGCTCTAACTGCGTAAGCTGAGCCAGAAATAATTTGATTTCCATGCATAGCAACATCATCTCCAAAGGCATCACTAAAAGAAAGTCCAGATGCTTGAATCTTAGTTTCGTACCAATTGTTGTTATTGTCGATATCATACACATAAGCTATCCCACTTCCTTCTTCTGGAGCTCCTATTAAAACTCTGTTTCCATCCTGGGCAATGCTAACTCCAAACTCAGCACCTACTCCTATTGTGGCAGGTATAAATTCCTGAATTTCTACCCACTGAGTGCCATTCCATTCAAATTCAAATGTAACACCTGAACCTGCTGGAAATGGCCAAGGTGCATGAGTATGTTCTTTAGCGCCAATCAATAGTCTACCATCGTATAATGATACATCGGTTCCAAATCTATCATCATCATCAAAATGAGAGGGTAATAATTTCTGAGTTTCAATCCAACTTGTTCCATTAAACTGATAGACGTAGGCAGCTCCACTCCAATTTCCATTTTGATCATGAAGAGGTGCACCAACCACAGCTATATCTTCAAAAATTGTTACTCTAAATCCAAAAAAATCTGTATCCGCTCCATCGGAAGGAATGACCTTGTATTCATCCCAAGAGCTTCCATTCCAATCATATATATATGCTGCACCTGCATTAGGCGCCGCAGTATCTTCATTGTGTGCCCCAACAATGAAACGATTCATTGTTGGTGAAACATAACTATCTACATCAATACCAAAACGGTCAAAGTTACCTGCATCACTAGCCGTGATCTTATTTACGAAATTATTGTTTTCGTCATAAAGGTAGACAGATCCCGCTTCTACAAGTCCAGAATGATCATCCCGCCACGCAGCAACAACAGTTTTCAAACTATCCGTCACCAGTCTATCTCCAAATCGATCATCGTCTTCACCATCAAATGGGAATTCATTTACATAACATTGGCCAGAAAGTCCTACAGTGAGCAATAAGCAAACTAGAGTGAATAAGTGTTTAGTATTAATCATAATAATATAAACTTAATAAATAAAAACTAAACTATTGAATTCCAAACACCCAATAGCGTTTAGGTAGTGGCCTAAATAGTAGATTTAAAGATACCATAATCCGATTAGCACTACTTTCAATCAACTATTGCTTTCGAAATTCCTGATTTCAATCATCAAGATGAAAAAATGAGAGAAGAAATCAGAAATAAAATAGCTCCGAATCAGGTCAAAAAACGAGAGAGATATTAACTCTGAAGAAGAACTTGAAAGAATGAAAGATGCAAAAAATACTAAAGAAAAGGATTAGTAATTTATACTTTATGACTTGAAGGTGTTTTATCAAGTTGATTAGTTATACCTCAGCCAATTAAAAATGGCTGGAGGTTTTTTCTTGCCCTACCTTCGTGCAGCTTCAGGTCTGAGCATTTTCATTTTCATTTAAATTTTCATTTTTATTCCTTGATCTTCTAGTTACACACATTTTTTTATCTTAGAGTAGCATGCGCAAGTTATTCATTCTGATATCAGGTCCACTACTTTGTTTGGCTTTTTGTTTTATGCCTTTCGAACTCATCAGTCCAGAAGCAGATTGTGTGATAGGTATTGCACTTTGGATGATCTTATGGTGGATTACAGAAGTAGTCTCCATCTCAGTAACGGCACTGATTCCACTTACTTTTTTTCCTTTGCTTAATGTCATGACCATTCAAGAGGTAGCTCCTTATTATGGTCATCCAATCGTTTTTTTATTCTTCGGTGGATTTATCATGGCCTTAGCGTTGGAGAAAGTAAATTTGCATAAGCGGATCGCTCTTAATATTATCAATTTCACAGGAACCAATCCCAGTCGAGTAATACTTGGTTTTTTACTTTCTACAGCTTTTCTTAGTATGTGGATAAGCAATACAGCTACCACTGTTGTGATGTTACCAATTGCATATTCAGTAATAAAAATCATGTCTGCTGATAGCGACGGCTTTACAAAGAAAGATAAAAAATTTGCCTTGAGCTTGATGTTAGGAATAGCTTACTCTGCCAATGTAGGAGGGATTGCTACTATCATTGGGACACCTCCCAATATCGTCATGGCAGGCTTTGTGGAAAGTGAATATGGCTATAATATTTCATTCTTAAGATGGATGATGATCGGAGTTCCTTTTGCAGCGATCATGATCTTTTTTATCTACATCATTTTAACAAAAGTCCTTTACAAAACTGACATAGAGAATTTCGAAGGCCCCAAAGATTTGATTGCTGCAGAGATTCGAAAGTTGGGCAAAATTAGTAAAGAGGAAAAATACGTGCTTGCAATTTTCATTGTTGCGATCACCCTGTGGATCTCTAAGAATTCTATCAATAATATTTTTACGGATCTCAATCTTTCTGATACAACGATTAGTATGCTTGCTGCTTTTTCTTGCTTTTGCATTGTAGATCGAGGAAGGTTTATTTTTAACTGGGAAGACACCAAAAATCTACCCTGGGGAATCATCATTTTATTCGGAGGAGGACTCGCGCTCGCCAATGCATTATCACAAGCTGGCCTCATTGACCTCATCGGAAATTATGTAAGTGCCAATACCTTCAGTGTGTTGCTTATTTCTACCTTACTCATCACAATCATGTTATTCATGACCGAATTGATGAGCAATGTTGCCTTAGTCGCTATCATCGCTCCGATGGTAGCAGGAGTAGCATCTGGATTGGATATGAATATTCTCCATCTATTGATTCCTGTCACCATGGCATCAAGTTGTGCCTTCATGCTTCCAATGGCAACTCCTCCCAACGCCATCGTTTTTGCAAGTGGTCATATCAAAGTCAAAGAAATGGCACAAACCGGAATCTATCTAAACATCATTTCTATCGCACTACTCATTTTGTTTTTCAAGTTTGTGATTCCAATTTTTATGACTACCACAATCCAGTAGTTTTTTAGCCTTTCGGCAAATGGAAATAAGGATATAAAATATTTAGAGTATAAACTTACTAAGCTTAGTTCAGCAGTATGTCTGTCTCCCCAGCAATCTCCAATCCTGCATTACTGCCTGTATCTTCAAAAATGACTTCATCACCTTTCATTAATTTCACCTCCACCGTTGCTGTCAAACTTTCATTTACCTTGCCTGTCATTTCGCCAGAGATTGGACTTTTTAGATCAGC
>CALHKJ010000395.1 GCA_938033975.1 uncultured Saprospiraceae bacterium
TCTTTACGGCTATTGACTAATTGTGCTTATTTTTAAGGAAATATTGGAAATAAATGGCTAGAAAAGCGATTGATGATCAGGAATTAGTGGTAGTAAAAGGGGCATTTGATAAGCTTCACGATCTTATCAAGCCCAAATTACGTGGTGATGACGAAGTCCTGCTTCAAAAAGCCTATGATATTGCTTTGAAAGGTCATTGGACCCAACGTAGGAAATCTGGAGAACCCTATATTCTCCACCCAATTGAAGTTGCTAGAATTTGCTTTGAAGAAATTGGCTTAGGACCAACCGCAGTTATCTCTGCAATTTTACACGATGTGGTTGAAGATACTCCATTCGAACTAAAGGATATTGAGGAAAATTTTACTCCCAAAATCACACTAATCGTAAATGGCCTTACCAAATTGGATGGACTTTATAATGTTGAAAGCAGTATTGAAAGTCCGCAAGCGGCTAACTTTAAAAAGGTGGTCAGTACCTTAACACAGGATGTGAGAGTAGTGCTAATCAAAATGGCGGATAGAATCCACAACCTGAGAACTATTGATGTGATGCCAAGACACAAGCAATTAAAAATTGCAGCTGAAACATCATATATATATGCACCACTAGCCCATCGTCTTGGTTTGTATCAGGTTAAAACTGAATTTCAGGATATCATCATGAAAATCAATGAACCTGAAAAGTACAATGAGATTGCGGAGAAGCTGGCCAGCACCGAAGATGAACGTCAAGCTTATATCGCAGAATTTATCGATCCGCTCAGGGCAAAACTTGAGGAACTTGGCTTAAAATATAGAGTACTAGGAAGACCAAAAGCCATTTATTCTATTTACAACAAGATTAAAAAGAAGGGCGTAAGTTTTGAAGAAATCTATGACCTATTTGCCGTAAGGATCATCTTGGATGTGCCAGTAGAAAAAGAGAAAACTTCTTGCTGGAATGTCTACTCAATCATAACTGACTTTTTCAAACCTATTCCAGAAAGACTTAAGGATTGGGTTACCACACCAAAAGGAAATGGCTATGAGTCGCTGCACACAACAGTGGTAGGACCAAATGGAAGATATGTTGAAGTGCAAATCAGAACAGAAAGGATGGATGATATTGCTGAGAGAGGATTTGCTGCGCACTGGAAGTACAAGGAGATCGATAAGATCAACAACAACAAAAGTAACAGCAATGTATACGATCGCTGGTTGGATAGCATACGCGATATGCTTGACTCAAATCATAGCGATGCTTTGGAATTTATCACAGATTTCAAAACCAATTTATTTAACGAAGAAATCTATGTCTTTACTCCAAATGGAGATATGAGAATTCTCCCGAAAGGAGCAACTGCTTTGGATTTTGCATTTGACATTCACTCTGATGTTGGATATCGAGCAACTGCCATAAAGGTAAATAACAAGTTGGTACCAATGGGCTACAAATTGCACAATGGAGATCAACTGCATGTCACCACGCACAAGAATCAAAAGCCAAATGAAAACTGGTTGAAGATGGTAGTCACAGGAAAGGCGAGGTCTAAGATCAGATCTTCCATGAAGGAAGAAAGACGTCAAGAAGGTGAAATCGGCAAAGAGTCCCTAATGCGGAAGTTGAAAAACATGAAAGTCGATTTTGAGGAAAATGTCGATATGCTTGTCAAGCACTTTGGCTACAACAATAGACCTGATTTATATTTCGCTTTCGCGAAAGAGAATTTGAAAATCAGCGAGCTTAAGGCTTTCACAGTTGAAAAAGGCAAACTTGTTTTAATTGAAGAAGAGCAAGGAGAACCGGCACCGAGTAATGAGGACACTAGTTCTAAAAAGCTTCCTAAAAAAGCAAAGGTTGCCTCAGCCAATATTTTTATCAATGGCGAACCAGCAGACGATCTAAAATATGAACTTGCCAAATGTTGCAAGCCAGTACAGGGTGATGATATCTTTGCATACACAACAGCCAACTCGCTGATGAAAATTCACAGAACAGTATGTAAGAATGCGACCCACCTTATGGCAAATTTTGGATACAGAGTGATGAAAGCAGAGTGGCAAAACAATACCACCACTAATTTTGCAGTAGACTTGCTTATCACAGGAATCGATTCTGGAGTTGGAGTACTGCAGGCAATTACTAACGAAATTTCGAATGAATTGAATTTAAATATCAGATCATTTAGTATAGAAGGAAAAGAAGGTTACTTTGAGGGTAAGATTAGCATGTTTGTATTGAATAAAAATCAATTAAACGTAGCAACTAGAGCCATCGAGAAACTTGAAGGCGTTCAATCTGTTATAAGAATAGAGAAATAATTATGTCACAAGCAGATCTGTTAGAAAATTTAATCATTGAGGTAAAGACCATCTTTACTACCTTTCTGGAAAAGAATAAATTCAGAAAGACTCCAGAGCGTTTTGCTATCTTGGAAGAGATCTATAAGCAAACAGATCACTTTGATGCCGAGCAACTATATATCCACATGAAAAATCAAAACTACAGGGTTTCTCGTGCAACAGTTTATAACACTCTTGAAGTATTGGTCAATTGCGACCTGGTCAATAAAATCCAATTTGGTGAAAACCTTACCAAGTTTGAAAAATCATATGGCTACAAACAACATGATCACTTAATTTGTGTTGACTGCGGCAAAGTTCTAGAATTCTGTGACCCTCGCATCCAACAAATAAAAACGATGATGGGCGAGCTTTTAGAATTCAATATCACACATCACAATCTGAATTTGTATGGACAGTGTAAGAGGGAGTGTGAGCATAAGGCGAAGTCTTAGTATTGAGACGTAAGACGAAAGATTTAAGACATAAGATCGTGATGTTTGATGTTTGATATTTGATATTTGATTGAAAAGCAGACCACTTCTGAATAGTAGACCAAAACATTTTAATTTTCCAGCCTACGCATTGCTTCGGCAGGCAAGGCATTTCCCAGCTCGCCGAAGTTGAAAACGTAGGCGGGTAATTTTCATTTCTAGTTCCCTCTCGGCGGAATCGGAGATCCGTGAGGATCAACATCAGGATGACCTAAGTCCTTCGCAATTCTATCCATCATATCTTTTGAGAGATGATGCTCCATTCTTTCTGCATCGGGATGGATTTTTGAAGCATCCATTCCCATAGCCTCTACTTGGTATGTTTCCCAAAGTCTATGGGCGCGAATCAATTTATTGGCTTGGATATCTCCTGAAGATGTTAAGTGTAGGATATTACTGGTCTTATTCATCAGTCCATTTTTGATCAAACTTGAAATCAAGTTATTGACCTTTTGAGTACTCAGACCAATGAAGTTTGAGACATCTGATACACTTGCATTTTTATTTTTGAAAACATATTTGATGATGTCTTCTTTTTCAATTCTGTTGGACTCTTGCCTCTCTCTGATAAACTTAAAAATGATACCATGTTCTGGAGAAAAGAGCACTGCAACTACA
>CALHKJ010000396.1 GCA_938033975.1 uncultured Saprospiraceae bacterium
CAAGGTGGTGTGGCGTGGTGGGCCCATATTGGAGGTTTTGCATTTGGGGCCATTTATGCATTATTATTCTTTAAGAATAACAAAAAGACCGAATATAATTATGTCTAGCCATTAAGCCTTTGCACAGGCGAAATATTGTTCTTCTAAACAAATTGTTAAAATTTTATTTTTTTTATTTCCGAAGATGACCTGTTGTGACTTTTTGCGTCTCAAAAATGTGTTCGATAGAAATGAACGAGGAGTAAAGAAAAGAACACCAATAAAATAGAATTAAAGAAGTAAGTCAAGATAGGAATTGATCAGCATTACTTGTAAAGACCTTTCAAAAGTGAGAGGTCTTTCATGTTTTATACACTTTAGTTTAATGATCTGCTTTTCAGTATTATCTTTAATTCTATGAAATACAAAAGTATCTATGTTGCTGCATCTAGTCAGCACGTCGGGAAAACTACCTCCACTCTTGGCCTCGTGTCAGGACTAAAAAAATCAGGCCTCAAAGTTGGATATTCTAAGCCAGTTGGACAAAATCATTTAGAGATCAATGGATCTAAAGTTGATAAAGATGCCGTCCTCTTTTCAGATTTGTTAGATTTCGAAATTGTCCCAGAGATACATAGCCCAGTTATTCTAGCTAGGGGAGCTACCAAAATAATTCTTGATAATCCTGATAAGTACCGTAAAAAACTGGATGAAAAAATCATGTATGCTAAGGATGAATTAAACAAAAAGGTCGACCTAGTAATATATGAAGGCACAGGTCATGTTGGTGTAGGCTCTGTGGCCAATCTGTCCAATGCAAGAGTTGCAAAAATGTTGGGAGCTGAGGTTGTTATGATTGTTGAGGGTGGTATTGGAAGCACAATTGATATGTTGAATATGTGCCTATCCTTATTTCGAGAACAAGGTGTTCCAATCATTGGTGTGATAGTCAATAAAGTCCTCCCAGAGAAAATAGAGATGGTCCAGAATTATGTTGGGAAATGGTTGCAAGCTCAAAACATCAAGCTATTAGGTGTCATCCCTTATGACAAAACATTAGGATACCCTTTGATTTGGACAATTTCAAAAGCAATTAGCGGAACATTCGAAGCATTTGAAGCACGAGGATATCAAAAAATCGATAAAATAATGGCAGGTTCTTTAGTGAGAAATGAAGATCTGGAAGAAGGTGAAGATATCCTCCTTATTGTGAGTTCTAGAGTGATTGACTCTGCAATTAGTAAAATTGTGCAATTCCTAGAAGAAAAAGGCTTAAAGAAAAGCCCTATAGCCGGCATAGTTGTAACAGGAGTAGGGGAATTATCTGAGGATAGTATGGAGTTTGTTCAAAACAATAAAATTCCATTGATCCGCACCAACTTAGATACTTATGCCGTTGTGGTGAAATTTTCAAAACTGGAGGTTAAAATTAACCGGAAAACACCGTGGAAAATATCAAAGGCCATTGAGCTTATTAACGAAAATGTAGAATTAGAAGGCTTTCTTTCTTGAATTGAAAGAAAATAATATATTTGTAATACTAATGGAAGTTGTTCTATAATGATTGGCTAGTGTTTGGTTTTCCAAGCACTAGTTTTTTTTGTGACATTCCTATATGTGACCCTAGCCAAATTTTCCGTCTTAAAGGTGGAAGTTGTTCTATAATGATTGGCTAGTGTTTAGATTTTCTGAGCACTAGTTTTTTTATGCCCTTTTTTAAGGGCTTTTGCATGTAAGGACAGAATATATACTTTATTATCTCGAACTTATACAGACGAATATAGCAACTCATTGCATGTATGTTACAATCGATATAAATTCTCCAATTCAATAATGATTTTAAAGTGTCCATTCTAGGACATTACTTCCCTTATCACCCATTTTCAACTCTTAAAGAGATATTAAAATTTGCTGTTTAACACAAATTTAGGACACTTTGTGTCATTATTTAGGCCTTTTGTGGTGCATCTCCAAAAAAAATACGTTGTTTGTATTGGAAGTTGTTCTATAATGATTGGCTAGTGTTTAGATTTATCTAGGCACTAGTTTTTTTTAACCCTATTTATCTTTGGAATACAAAACAACGCCATCTGACATGAACTTCAATTCTTTCAATGGTTCAGTGATTTTCTGTATTTCTTCCTCGCTTTTGCCTTCATCTTCTGCATAATGCCTTAATTCATCAACCGATGTAATCTCGGTGTATGCTTTTCCTCTCATAACTACTTGTTGCCCTTCACAAGCCAATGGCATGAAAAAGCCGTAATCTTTAAATTTTACAAAAATTTCTTCTCCAGTCTCAGATTCAACAGTCATCCAACATCCCTTTTTCTTACAAACAGAGGTAACTGTGCCTTTAATTTTTGTTTCTACTTCATCAGTAGTTTCCAACTCAGAAATGACCTGATCAAGTGATTGAGATTTACTCGGATCAATCTTTTCTCCAAAAAATTGCTCGCTTCCATCGGCGGATGTGCTATTTGGCCCCTGAGCTTTACATGCAGAGAAGCCTATCATTATTGAGCATACGAACAAAATTATCATGTTAAACTGGAGTGCTTTTTGCACCGTCATATTACTATAAATCATATCTAATAGAACCTTGTTAATGTGAATAATAAATTTTTATCTTTGCAGCCCTAAATTAAATAACATTTTTAAACCATTTAAATTTATTCATGCGTCAATATGAAGTTACTTTCATCGTCGATCCCGTTCTGTCAGGCGATGAAATCAAAAA
>CALHKJ010000397.1 GCA_938033975.1 uncultured Saprospiraceae bacterium
CAATGGGAATACTCTAAGTGGGTAGGACTTAATACAGATGTAACTCTTCAAAATATAGTTATTGACAATTATCTTTTTGGTGTTGTATCTGTTGGAAAAGATGGTAATGAAAGCCTAATCGTATATCCAAAAACATTAATCCCAAGGAGATAATTACATGAATAACAACACAATAAAATTCGAACTAAAAGACCAAGAATATATACAACTAAACAACTTATTAAAATTTTTAGATTTGGTGAACTCTGGAGGTGAGGCAAAAATGAGAATTCAAAATGAAGAGGTTATTGTAGATGGCCAAGTCGAATTAAGAGTAAGAAATAAATTACGAAAAGGAGCAGTAGTTGAATTCGCTGGGAAAATAGTCCATGTAATTTAATGCTATGTTTCCCTCAGAAATCAATCAAATATTTTTACGAGTCTCATCTTTTGATTCTAGCTTTTCTTTAATATTCTGCCTGATTCTTTGTTTGTTATTTTCCTATCCTGCAACACAACGAAAGTGGTTGACCCTAGCCGCTGTAGCTACTACTGCCATCATAGCGGTATTCTTTGTTGTAAAGCTTGGACTAGGTATTCTACTCTACCCTTTCATTTTTGCCTTGATTGGTAGTATACTCTCGACAAAAAAGCAAAGTTTAAAAGAAAAAAATGGAAGAACATCAAAACAAGTTCTTGCCAATTCGATAGTTGCACTCATTGTTGTTATTTTAATCCCTAATAAAGAAATCGCAATACCTTTGGTGATTTTTGTGTTTTCTATTGCCCTTGCAGATACGATGAGTAGTGAAATTGGAAAGAAATACAGAGGAATCAATTATGATATTGTAAGCTTTAGGCAAATAAATCATGGACTATCAGGTGGCATCAGTCTAGCTGGGACATTAGCTGGTTTGGTGGGTAGTTGTTTGATGGCTTTAGCAGCTATGCTCTATTCGTTAAACCTATATTTTGGTATTTACGTTTGTATTATTGGCTTTTTAGGAATGCTTTTGGATAGTATTATTGGGAGCCTAGCTCAAGGCAAATATTTGATAGATAATCAAGTGAAGGAGTATGGACCAAAGGAAAATCTTGTAAAAGGTTTACACTTTTTTGATAATGAAATGACCAACTTTATCAGCATACTTTTGACAATCCTAACAGTATATTTGGTATTTGCACCTTAGTAAAATATGCTTAACTATCGCTTCCAAATCAGGTCAGGTACCTCTCTATTTTTTTCAATGATACCTGCTAATTTTAAATGATAAATTACGTTTTTAATCATCTTATCATTAACCCATCCATGCATTGCCCATTCTGTTGAATAATACCAACGCTCAACATCTTCAATTTCGAGTTTGTATCGTTCGCTGACGGTATGAACTGTCGTGTCATTTTGCATAAAATTATCCACACTATCATGAATAGTCCTGAGCATTCGTATGATGTTTTCTGGTTGCTCAGCTAATATTTTATCTGTAGCTGCTACAACAAAGCAAGGCCATGGAGTGAGATATTCTCCAACTCTTTTTAAAAGGCCTTTATCAACATATGGTTTGGTTGTAAACTTCTCCCAATAAAAGACATCCGAACTATTACTGCCTAAGGAATCAAGTGCCCCACTAAGGTTTTTAATAATTTCAAATTGCTCTTGCTTTAGAGTCTTTCCTTGAGAATTTGCATCGACAATCGCCATCAAATGCGACCCTGAGCCATACCTGCTTATGGCATAAGTCTTATCAAATATCTCTTCGTAAGAATTGAGCTCATTATTGATCCCAGTATGCACTCCCCATGTGAGTGGAGTATTTACATAAACGCTTATAATTTTAGAAGGATTTCCTTTTATTATATCACTGATAATACCTTCGGTCAATAAGATGCAAACGTCAATTTCATCTTCCCTCAAAGCTTTAGTCATTTGTCCAGTCCCTCCCTTAAACGTCGTCCACTCAATATCTAGACCTCTTGCTTCAAACTCACCCTCTTCAATGGCCAAATGTATTGGCAAATTAAAATGTTCAGGAACACCACCAATTCTTATCTTATTCATATTAAATATTTACCCCAAATATACAACGCAAAGCTAAATCCATATCTGACAAACAGTACAAATAATAATATTAACTATATAATATATTGGCATCATTGTTTGTAAGATTCAGGACATCTTTTTCGCTCTATTATGATTACTTTTCACACTATTCTGAAGGCACAACAATGAATAATGTAAGCTATTTGACAACTATTTTTAAAGTTACGTTGAGGGAGCAACCGTTTGGAATGATTAATGTTTATCTATATATTATTATATAGGAACAACAAGGGTGATTAAAGTTTTATCTACAAATCGAGTAGCTTTTATATTGACCATGAAGTGCATTGTCTTTTCTAGCCTACTTATTGCCCAAAATAATGCACCATTTGTAAGTTTTACGAATTTAAAGACAGAACAAGGTCTTGCCAATAATCATATTAGTGCGATTACGCAGGACTCTTTTGGATTTATTTGGGTAGGTACCACAAGCGGACTTTGTCGATATGATTCCAAGGAAGAATTTACAACTTTTACAAAAGCAAATTCTGGACTAAAAAGCAATAACATTAGAGCATTACTTACTGATTCTAAAAATCAATTATGGATTGGGACAAGGCTTGGTGGATTATCTTGTTTTAATCAATCAACTGGTGTTTGGAAAACTTATATGCACAATTCTGATGATCCTAATTCACTTTCTGATAATGAGGTTTTAACCATCATAGAAGATAAGAAAGGCCGAATATGGGTTGGAACTGAAAATGGAATCAACCTATACTTAAAAGAAACTGATAATTTTGTTTCATGGTCTGAAGTTAAAGGAGACCCTAATGCACTTCCCGGAACTGCGATACTTGATATTCATGAAGATAACAGAGGCTTCATCTGGGTTGGTCTATGGGACGGCGGCCTGAATCTCATCCTAAATTCAGACCATGATGATTACAGCAACTATAGCTTTAGAAATTTCAGACTAAATGGAAATATCTCTGCAGATAATGTATGGAAAATCACGAATGATAATAAAGGTCATCTCTGGATTGGTACGCATGGAGGAGGATTATTTTCAGTAAAAATTCCAGATGCGGCCAGCAATTCTTCTGATGTTCAAGAATGGAATTTAAAAGAATATACTTTTAATGTTATTAATTCAAATCTAGGAAGTCAAACCATAGATGAAATTTTGATAGACCAACTTGGAGACTTTTGGTTTGGCACAACAGCTGGAATATTCCATATTTCAAAAAAATCAGTAGATCTAATACACACTGATGAATTTGAAGCATCCAATGTGAATTTCATTTGCTACAAACACGAACTTGAAAATCAAGAAAGTTTAGGTAATAACGTCATTAATTGCTTGCTTCAAAGCAATGAAGGATTAATTTGGGTTGGAACCATTAGCGGTCTTTCTCATTTTAAAAACGGCGAGAAAAGGGTTGAGTTTTATAATTTACCACTATTAAATAAACATCACAATCTCAATAGTAACATTATTATAAAGGAGGGAAGTATCTGGATGACTGCTGGACCGGAAGGCTTAATACAATTCTCTATACCTGACTTAGAAGAGAAAAAAATTAAAATACCAGGGCTCGAAAAAGGCACAAGCTTTTATTCTATGTGTTCTCCTGAAAAAGAAATTTTTCTTATTGCAACAAACAAAGGAATAGTTGAATTCAATTATGTAACTGGCACATCAATAGTCTACCCTGCTTCAAATAAAATCTTGAAGGAAACCAATAATTTATTTTCAAGAAATGTTTTTCAAGACTCAAAAGGCCTAATCTATCTATCAACAGAATACAAGCTTGTTACCTTTGATAAAAATACCAAAAAATACCAAATACATAACTCTGATAGAGATGATGAAGAATCTATTTCAGATCTGTCTTTAAATCAAATAATAGAAGATTCCAAGGGTACAATTTGGTTGTCAACCTACAGAGGCCTAAATAAAATAACAGGTAAAAAAGGAGATAAAATCATCTTCAAACGATATTTAAACACTATATCCGGAGACAAGATTAATTTTAAATCCAATCAAATTATTTCCTTAGCTGAAGTCAATAAAATATTGTACATCGGAACGACCAATGGATTTACTTGTATAAATCTTGAAACTGAAGAACAAGTACTTAATGAAATTTCAAAATTTGAGGGCTTTGTAGTAAGCATTGAAAAAGATGAAAATAACAACTTGTGGTTTAGTACCATGAATGGTGTAAATTTTTATAATACAACAACCAATACACTTACAAAACTTGGTAAAGGTGATGGTTTTTATGATAGAGCATTTAGATTAATGACAAGCAATACAGGAGATGATGGATACCTTTATTTTGCAAGCCATTTGGGTATCTACAGAATCAATCCTAACTTTTCGAATTCAATTGCCGCTCCGCCTCCAGTCTACATTACTGAAGCTAAAACAATTAACAACAAATCTCAAAAAATAATCAATCTATCCAATGTTCAAGAAATAACACTAGACCCAAACAACTATTATTTAGAATTAAAGTTTGTTGGTCTTAATTATGATAGAATTGAAGAAACAAAATATTCTTATAAATTAGAAGGACTTGATGACGATTGGTTTTATACCGACAAATTAACTTCAGCAGTTTACACTAATCTTGAGCCTGGAGATTATATTTTTAAAGCAAAAGCAGCAAACCATCAAGGTGTTTGGAATGAGGACGGAAATGAAATTAAAATATCAAAAAAAGCTTTCATTAGTGAAACTATTTGGTTCAAGACATTATTAGCTCTTGCAATGATTACGTTGGTCTGGTTTCTAATATATTTGTATGTAAAAAATATCAAGAAAAATAACCAAGCACTCCAAGATTTCAACAACAACCTTAATAAAGAAATCGAAGAAAGAATGAAGGTAGAGAAAGACCTTCTTCAATCAAACCAAGATTTAAAACAGTTTGCATATAGTGCATCACATGACTTACAAGAACCTTTAAGAAATATTGGAAATGCAGTAGGACTTTTAAAAAGGAAAAATGAATTTGATGAAAAGTCAAATGAATACGTGGAAATTGCTGTAGGAGGTGTAAAAAGAATGTCTTCTTTAATCCAAAACTTATTGGACTATGCAAAAACAGGAGCGCATGACCAATATTTAGAAAGCACCAACCTAAATACTGTTGTAAAAGATAAATTAAAAGGTCTTAAAACCCTGATTGAAGAAAAAAATGCTACAATTAGAATAAAAGAATTACCTACTATTAACTGTGAGAGCAACCAAATCGGTGTTGTATTTTTTAATTTAATCAATAATGCCATCAAGTTTAATGACAAGGCCAATCCTGAAATTGAAATAGGGAGTTCCATCAATAGCCCATCTGGAAAGTGGCAATTTTATGTAAAAGATAATGGTAAAGGAATCCCTCCTGAATACCAAAATAGGATTTTTGAAATGTTTACGCGTTTGGAAAACAAACGTGAATACAAGGGAACGGGAATTGGACTTACCTTATGTCAAAAAATAATCACACGGCATGGTGGGACAATTTGGGTTTCTTCAACTCCTAAGGAGGGGTCGACCTTCTTTTTCACTATAAATAAAGAACTTGCCTAAAACTCTCAGGCTAAAGCAGCGTTTTTTCAAAAAATTTCGTTAAAATTTATAAAATTCTGAAAAAATATTTTGCAAAAAAATATTCCAGTATTTATTTTCGCAATGTAATATTTATATCAAATACTAAATATTTTGAGTATGTTTCAAGTAAAACCTGTTTTACTTCAAGCCGCCTCGAGACATTCAGAGCACGTTTGGAGTAAGTTATTATACCTCAACAATGGGAACCCCTTTTCCCAGATAGTACTTAAAGAATAAATCTGTTTAAGTACTATTACTTTCTATAGAAATCTTTGTTCAACTAAGCTTTAGGGCAAAAATCTCTATTGGAATCTACTCATATTCACTTGTTTATTAAATCTTTAAATCAATAAATTTATTATGAAAAGTATTTTTAATTTATCTCTAATTCTAACCTTTGTTTTCTGTGCTCAAGGTTTATTCGCACAGGCGGATGCACCTTCTGTGAAGTCCACAGATGTTATAGCTGAAAAAGCTGAAGAATCAAAGGATGAATCAGAAATCTTTAAAACTTATACATGGCTATCAGAAATAGTTAATGTAGAAAAATGCACAGGAACAAAAGTTTCACTTAGATCAAGTTCTAAAAATAGTGTACACAAGTACATTTTGGTAGAGCAAGCAGATGGATCTAAGGTTATGTACAATGCGAAAGGCGAAAGATATTGTACAGATTCTAAAAAACTAAATTGCGTAGATTTTTATGAATTAGATAAAGAAGAGGATTCATTTGAATGCAAATAAAATATTGAAGTTTTAACAATAAAAACCCAAGTCTATAGTAGGCTTGGGTTTTTTATTTTATATCAATTCATTAAAAACTAAGCATATCATCGTCCAAAAGGATAACTTTATAATAAACTTGAAAAATGGAAAATAAAATTTCCTTAGATGGTTACCTTGACGAAGATGGAAGATTTGAAAGGCTTCCTGGCAAAAAACAAAAAAAGAAGCTAGATGCAATGCTTCTAGAATTGTCTAAAAAATTTGAACAGGGCAAGATATATTCAGAATCACAAATAAATGATATCCTTAATCAACAGCACAGTTTTAATGACCCTGCCACATTAAGACGTCTGTTGTTTGGTACAAATATTCTGAACAGAACTATCGATGGAAAAGAGTATTGGTTAAACTAAATTGCGCCAAAGTGAAACTCAGCTTATACCTTCTTTTCATTTTATTCACTGCTCAAGGATTAACACAGAATTCATTAGACCCGAAATTCTCAACTTTCAAAGGCAAGGTATTCCAAATTGATAATGAGTTATTACCCTTTGGATACGATCCAATATTTGAAAATTACGAAGCAGAATATAAATTACTTTGGAATGACATCAAGGTAAGTGATAGAGAAGTTAATGAGGGCTTTCCAGAAGTTCCATTTAAAACAGGATGGGGTATAATATTCAAAAGTGAAGTAATGATCCCTACTTCAGGAAAATACTCATTTACTCTTAATTCGGATGATGGCTCGATTCTATGGATAGACAATAAAAAGATCATTGATAATGATGGTCACCATGGCATGAAAAGCAAAACTGAATCTATTTATTTAAAACGTGGCTTCTACCCTGTCAAAATATTTTATTACCAAGCATTCATGGATAGAATGGGAATAGAATTCGATAGCCAATATATTGGTAACAAAACTGGGACTGCTACCATTGATAGTACAATAAGCTTTGCCAATATCATACTTTTTGATTTTGATAAATCTGAAATTCGAAAAGATGCCCTTCATATTGTTGATAGATTAGCCAATCAACTAAGCACCATAGAAAATCACGAAATTAGAATTTCTGGACACACAGACAATTTAGGATCTGACTCATATAACAGAGATTTGTCCAGACGCCGATCAAAAGCTATCTTAGAAAGAATACAAGAAATTTGTGACTGTAAAACTTTAGATTTTTATACTGCTGGAGTTGGAGAAAGCTATCCTATCCATGACAACAATACAGAAGAAGGGAGACAACTAAATCGAAGAGTTGAAGTTGCCATTAAACCCATTGAATAAACTTAAGCATGCAAATAAAAAAAGCAAAATTAGAAGACCTGCCTCAACTGTCAAAAGCATTTGATGCATACCGTGTTTGGTATAGAAAATCATCTGATATTGAGACGGCAAAAACATTTCTATCAGATAGAATCAAATCCAATGAATCGACGATTTTTATTGCTATCGAAAATGACAAACTTTTGGGTTTCACACAACTCTACCCTCTCTTCTCATCTACAAGAATGAAACGCCTTTGGTTGCTGAATGACCTCTTTGTCTACAAAGAAGAGCGTGGGAAAGGCATTTCCAAATTATTGATTGACGCTGCCAAGCAACTTTGCCTTAACACAAATGGCTGTGGCGTAATGCTAGAAACCGAAAAAAACAATGAAATAGGTAACATCTTATACCCTAAAACCGATTTCAAAATTAACGATAGCCACAATTTCTATGAATGGACTCCTTCGTGACAGAGGATTTTTAGGCTTTACTTACCAAGTTTACCATTATCGACTTGACTTGAATCAACTCTACGCAAAGTTCGAACGTTATAGCTTTTGAAACTTAATATTTCCTTAACGCTGTTTGATATGCTATGTGCATCCGAAATGTAAAAAATAACGTAGTTTAGTTTTTTAAATTTTAATTATGAACATCAAGAACATTTTCCTAATAGGGCTACTTTTGCTAAGCTTTCTAAGCCCGACAACAGCTACTCCCACCACCTTTGATCCTCCAAGTATCTCAGAAATTGAATCTGATAAATCACATTTTGGTAAATTCAAGCAGTGGAAACAAAAGAAAAAACAACTGGTCCAGAATATTTTAATCAAAGAGTTCATTTCTAAAGATTTAGCTAAGATCCATCAAATAGAGGGATGTGAGAAAGTCACCTTCAACAATAGAGAGGTTTATGAAGTCGACATAATCAGCATGGATGATTTGAAGCTGGTATATAAACTTTGCCGCGAAAATGACGGAGAAGAAAAAGTGATTTCATTGAGTGAAGTTACTTCTATTTATAGCTCGGAAGGGGACCTTATCTACAAATCTGGATCAAGTAGTAAAGATGAGAGCAAGATCCTAACACTCTCAATTCTTTCCCTTGTTTCTGCATTGATTGCTCTACTTTTTCCTATTGGATTATTGTTTGGTCCTCTTGCAATCGTAC
>CALHKJ010000398.1 GCA_938033975.1 uncultured Saprospiraceae bacterium
GCTACTAATAAGTTGTATCCAACGAAGGCAAGAATTCCAATAAATAATCCTCCCGCAGTTGTATACAAGGCTTGATAGATACCACCAGCCAATACATCTGGAGTTACATTACTCTCTGATGACATTTTATAAAAGGCCAACATCATACCTGTTACTGTCCCAAAGAAACCAATCATGGGAGCAGCTCCAGCAATACTCGCCAAAGTTGAAAGTCTTTTCTCTAATTTGAATAATTCAAGATTTCCTACGTTTTCAATCGCAGCATCAATGTCTCTTAGAGGTTTTCCAATCCTTTGAAGACCCTTGAGAACAATTCTTGAATAAGGTGAATTTACATTTTTGCATACAGCCTTAGCTCCATCAATATTACCTGCAGCCACTGCTGATCTTATATTGTTAAGGAATGTTTCATCTATTCGTCCCGCTTTTTTAATAGTGAGATATCTTTCAACGAAAATCGCTAATGCCAATATAGAAAGAAGTGCCAGAATGAGTACTATGGCCAATCCTAGAAAATCACCAATACCTCCATCGCCAATCATTTGGCTAAAAATACTGACTGATTCTTCCGTTGACTCTTCTCCCTTTTTTTGAAAAAGAAATATTTGAAGTGCTTGCATGCCTAAATTAATTTACGTTCTAACGAAGTGAAAATTTGAATAATTGCAAATTTAATCAATTAAATACATATTATACAAAATTATCATATGTATTATTTCTCCTGAAATGCCTATTTATCAATAGCTTATCACAATTTTCGCAGCATTTGCAATAAAAAATGATTTTCTTTGCAGCTTAAATAAAATTAAAATGGCAAGAATACTAATCAATGATGGCATGCATCCAAGTGGAATTCAAAAACTAAGAGATGCAGGTCACACAGTAGACACGGAAAAAATTGAGCAAGATCAACTGATGGAGAAGCTTCCTGAATATGATGCAATCTGTGTGAGGAGTGCTACAAAGGTTAGAGCTGAGCTAATCGATAATTGTCCAAACCTTAAGGTTATTGGTAGAGGAGGAGTTGGATTAGATAATATAGATGTAGATCATGCTAAATCAAAAGGCATAGCAGTAAGAAATACTCCAGCTGCCTCATCAAGATCAGTAGCTGAGCTTGCAATGGGTCATGCCTTGACACTTGCTAGATTTGTTCACCTTGCCAACAGACAAATGCCAGAAGGTGGAAATTCTGAGTTCAAGAGCTTAAAAAAGAGTTATTCAAAAGGTTTTGAATTGGATGGCAAAACAATGGGAATAATCGGCTTTGGTAGAATTGGACAAGAACTTGCCAAAGTTGCCTTTGGTATGGGTATGAATGTAGTTGCTCACGATATGAGACCAGTTACAGCCAAAATCACACAAAAGGTTGGCAACCAGGAAGTTACAAACGAAGTTGTTACAACAAGCATGGATGACGTTTTGGCCAGCGCAGATATGATTTCATTGCATGTGCCTTTTACTGGAGCTCCAGTACTTGATGCAGAAGCTTTTGCCAAAATGAAAGATGGAGTAGTAATTTTAAATGCTGCCAGAGGAGGAACCATCGACGAAGCAGCATTGCTTCAAGCATTGGATTCTGGGAAAGTTGGAGCTGCTGGATTGGATGTTTTTGAAAATGAACCAACACCAAGACAAGAATTATTGGTGCATCCAAAAATCTCTTGTACACCTCATATTGGAGCATCAACGACTCAAGCACAAGAAAAAATTGGTCTAGAGCTCGCTGAAAATATTATGCAGGAATTGGGATAAAAGCCCTTCTTAAGTTCATATTCATTTTGTGCATTCGGTCGATTGCTAATGCAACAATATTATTCTAAAACTTTCCGACCTTTGTCCAATGAGTAAAAACAAAAATCTACACCATTCTCTATTTGATAAGCTTGTATTGAACAAATACCAGGTTTACAACAGTCTTTTCATGAATCTGCCTTATGAAAAGATAGAAAATATTGGAATGTTGATTCCTATTCTTTATACCGATAGTAAAAATGGCTTCGAAGCTGGCAAAAATCCTATTGATATTGTAGATGAGTTTTTCCAACGCAGAACCAATTTTAAAACAGAGAAAGAACAGCATGATTTTCTTTTTAGAATAATTCAATATATAGAAAGACAAGTAGTTTTGTTTGATAGCATTGAAGATGCTGCCTTCAAGGAATTAAGACAATACTCTGATGATCTGACCATTGAAAAAATTGAGCAACTTGCAGAAAGCAAAGGGAAGTCAGAAGAATTAAAACAAAAGCTACAAGAGTTTGGGATAAGAATTGTTTTTACAGCACACCCAACTCAGTTCTACCCTGAAAACGTACAATATATTATTGAAGATCTCCGAGTTGCCATCGAGCTTAATGATATCAATGAGATAAGCTCCCTTTTAAGGCAACTTGGGAAAACTTCCTTCCTCAACGATTCAAAACCTTCACCTTACGATGAAGCAATGAGTATCATGTACTACCTAAGGTACGTATACTATGAAGCAGTAGGAAAATTATACAAACGGATTGGTGATACAGTTGAACTTGATAACGACAATTTAATCCAATTAGGTTTTTGGCCTGGAGGAGATAGAGATGGAAATCCATTTGTGACTGCAGAGATTACAAAAAAGGTTTCCAACGAACTGCGATTGAGTGTACTCAAAAGCTATTACAATCACCTTAAAAATATTCGAAGAAGGCTAACTTTCAAAAACGTACGTCCCATTTTAGATGGACTTAGTGATCGCCTATACCAAGGGATGTTTGCAAGTGAAGTGAAAGTAAAATACGAGGAAATTCTCAATCCTCTTTTGGAAGTGAAAAGTATTTTGCAGAATAGTCACAATGATTTATTTGTAGATAAATTGGATGAACTCATCAATCGAGTCAAAATCTTTAAAACACATTTTGCAACACTTGACATTAGACAAGATAGCAGTATCCACATCAAATTAATCAAAGAAATTTTTGAAAAGTATAACTTAAGTTCTACAAGTTATGATGACCTAAGCGATGAAGAGCAAGTTAAAATTCTCTTAGAACATGATGTCTTAATTGATGAAAATGATTTTGAGGATCCAACATTAAGTGATACAATAAAGAATATAAAGCAGCTCAAGGAAATTCAAGAGATGAATGGTGAGCAAGGCTGTAATCGATATATCATCAGTAATTCCGAAGACATCTTTGCAATATTACATGTAGTAGGCTTATTCAGATTCTGCGGATGGAAACTAGATGAAATTAGTTTTGATATTATTCCTCTTTTTGAAACCATCAAAGGTTTGTCTGAATCAAAGAAGGTAATGGAGTTTCTTTACAATCATCCTGTTTACAGTGCCCATTTAAAAGCAAGAAAGAAAAAGCAAACAATCATGCTTGGGTTTTCTGATGGGACCAAAGATGGAGGATATCTCAAAGCAAACTTAGAAATTTTTAAAACCAAAGAAACACTTTCAGCTGTTTCTAGATCAAATGGAATCAAAGCAATATTCTTTGATGGTAGAGGTGGACCTCCAGCAAGAGGTGGTGGGAAAACACACCGATTCTACGCATCAAATGGAAAGAGCATTGCCAATAATGAATTACACTTGACCATACAAGGGCAGACCATTACTAGTATGTATGGTACCGTTCCTCAATTTATGCACAATTGTGAGCAATTGATCACCGCTGGAATCTCTAATGATATTTTTGACAATGATAAAACCCAACTTTCTGAGAAAGAAAGAGTAGTTCTTGAAGAACTAGGAAACGCGGCATTTGAAAAGTATGACGCATTAAAGCAGCATCCATCTTTTGTCTCATACTTAGAAAAGATGAGTACCTTGAAATATTATGGTAGAGCCAATATAGGTAGTAGACCTGCTAAAAGAGGCAAGGCTAAAAAGCTTACCCTTTCTGATTTACGTGCAATTTCTTTTGTAGGCTCATGGAGCCAACTAAAACAAAATGTCCCTGGGTATTTTGGGATCGGTTCTGCGATTCAAAAACTTAAGAATGATGGAAGAATTGATGAGGTAAAAGATTTATTTAAAAATTCATCTTTCTTTAAAGCCCTGATTCTTAACTCTATGATGTCTTTAAGCAAGACCTTTTTTCCATTGACTTCTTACATGAAAGATAATCCAGAGTTCGGACCTTTTTGGCAAATTCTTTATGATGAGTATTCATTATCCTTACAGATGATGTTAGAAATTTCTTCTTATGATACACTGATGCAAGAAGAACAGATGTCAAAAATTTCTATCCAAATTCGTGAGCAGATTGTGCTTCCGCTTCTGACTATACAGCAGTATGCACTTCAAAAAATAGCAGAAGGAGCTGAACCATTAAAAAGTTATGAAGCAATGGTGACTAGGTCACTGTTTGGAAATATTAATGCAAGTAGAAATTCAGCTTAGATTTTCTATGTCTTTTTTAGAAAGCCATCAATTCCTTTTGCTTTAAGAAAACTCAATTCATCTTTAGCTGCTGGTTCGCTTGTGAAGTCTCCAATGATTACTTTTTGATATTGCTTTCCATTCGTGTTTTCACTAAGCAGTTTTACATTATAAACTCCTTT
>CALHKJ010000399.1 GCA_938033975.1 uncultured Saprospiraceae bacterium
CAAGAGACCAATAGTCACATGATGCCTCGATGTTGTGTAAGAAACTAATGAAAAGTTATGAAGCAAATATTGGTAATTATTGGTTTAATGTTTTTTTGTGAATCTTGCATTTGTACATTTGATTATTATTACCTAACATTGAATCATATTCCTGAAAAATAAAAGAAATGAAAAATTTATTATGGTTTACAACATTGTTATTGTTTTTGTCATGCAATAGCAATACCTCAACTGTAAGCAAAGAACAGATAAAAACAAAAGATCTCCCAAGCTATGTTAGTAAGGTCTTGGATGCACATGGAGGATTGGATAAATGGAATTCAATGAAATCTCTGACATATGTCATGGAGACTGGTGAAGGAGATGAAACGCAAGCTATTGATTTAATGGATAGGAGAGAGTTGATTGAAAAGCCTGATTATAAAATGGGTTTTGACGGAACAAATTATTGGACAACTGCGGATACCTCTGTGAAGAGAAGCCCAGTCTTTTATACAAATTTGATATTCTACTTTTATGCAATGCCCTTTGTAATTGCAGATGATGGAATTAATTATAATGAAGTTCCTGCCTTGGAATTTGATGGTAAAACATATCCCGGCTTCAGAGTAAGTTATGAACCTAATGTAGGAGTTAGCCCGGAAGATGAATATTTCATTCATTATGATCCTGAGACCTATCAAATGGAATGGTTGGGTTATACTGTTACATATTTCGATCAGAAAAAATCAACCAGAATAAGTTGGAGAAAATACGATGATTGGTTAAACGATTCTGGCCTAAAATTACCTAAGTCAATGGCGCGTATGGATAGCAAAGAGAATCTACCAATCGCTGAAAAATCAAGAGTGAATTTTAAGGGATTAATGCTGAGCAAAGATGCATTCAATGATGCTTTCTTTGAAATGGCTCCTAATGCAAGGGTAGTGGAAAAGTAGCTACTTACTTACTCTACTATTTCGTAATCTATATCTAACTTTCTAAGAGATCGGAAGGCAGAACTTGAATTCTTGTCATCCACTTCAATGTCGACCATATCTCCATCTAAAAGAATTTCTGTCAATTCATAAGCGAGGGATTGATCAAGTGAAGCCACTTCAGTTAAGCAACTTGCTATGGCACGTTTGTCTGGTCTTGCAGCACCGCAAGAAAGGAGGTTTATTTTCATGGCTGTAAGGTAAATTAAATTTTCATCTTCTTAAAGATTGATTTCTCTATGAGTTCATTTTACTATCTTTTAATTAAATCTATATAAATAAATCTTGTTTTTGGTTGGCTGATTTGTTTTAGATTGATAGGTAGCATGTTCCATAGGCTAAATATTTCATTGAATTTTGATATTAAATTTCAATTGCATGTTTGGGTGCCACTTTGGGTTGCTTGCGTCGTTTAGAACTAGAAATTATTTTATATTTAATTTATATTTTTCACCTACTAGAGATCCATAATGCCAAAATTCAAAATTAACAATGAAGAGTTCATATTTATTCATATTCCCAAAACTGGAGGTTCTTCTATAGAGGTTTGGCTTCAAGAATTTGGCGAAATGTCTTTCTATAGTACTGTCGTTCCTACTTTCCTAAAGTGTTCTCCACAACATTTCACTTATAGTTATTTTGAATTTTTAGAGCCAAAACTTAAGTTGCCAGCTTTCGCAATTGTAAGGAATCCATATGATAGAGCTGAAAGTGAGTACTTCTACAGAACCAAAAATGCAAAATTAGTTTCTAGACCAAATTTTTCATTTTGGTTGTTAAGGCATCTCCAACATCTAGATCGAAACCCTCATCATTTAGATAATCATTTTCTACCACAATCGTATTTTGTCGAAGGTGGAGTAAAAATTTACCAATTTGAAGATGGTTTGCCTAAAATAATTGCTCAAATTGGTGAAGACTATAATGTTCCAATCCCAGATCCTTTGCCACACAGGAATAAATCTGTAAGGTCTGAAGTAAAGTGGTCGACAGAGCTTTTAGTCAAGTTTAATAAATATTATAAAGCTGATTTTGAAATTCTAGGTTATCCAATGAGGAAACCAATGAATTGAATAAAAAGTCTAATTTGAAATTGTATTGATTGAACATATAAGCATAGCAAGCCTTATATTTGTAAATAAAAAATATGCATAATAAGATAGCAATTTTAATTTTAATATTTTTTTCACTTTCTGCATTTGCCCAAAACGAAGTGCAACTAGAGGAAGAGAAAACAGATAAGGGTATCGTCTTAACGGCAGTAAATAGCTCAAATCAATCGATTCAAGTTATTGTAACGATCAATAGTGCTGGTTTTGGATTGAAGAAGGAGGAGGTATTCTCTGCGGCGATCGATGGCAACAGTAGAAAGGAGATTGTGACTTTGGTACCTAGGCCAGGAAGGCAGTGTACATATAGTGCCAATCTTTCCTACACAACGAAGAAAGAATCACCTACTGTCACTCAAACAAAAATTACAAAGACTACTAAAACCACAACACAACAACCAATTGCATCAGCTCCTGCAAAACAATCAGCAGTGAAGCCAGTTGAAAAGAAAAATCCGCTCACAGGTAAAAAAGGAATTGTCGTCTATTCAAAACAAGGATGTGGACGTTGCGATTATGTAACTAAATACCTTCGTGATAACAATATTCCCTTCCAAGATCTAAACATCAGTACAAATCAGGCAGCAGATGATGAGATGGTAGAAATATTATTTGCCAATGGTTTTAAAGGTGGTTCATTCACAACACCGGTTATTACGGTGGATGACAAAATGCATTATAACATCAAGGACTTAAGGGGATTTTTGGCCGAGTTAAATAAGTAGATTTAGAAGGTAGACTTCAGACTTCAGATGTCAGATTTCAGAGTCAAACATCAAACATCAAACATCATATATCACTCAATCAATTTTAACAACTTCGATTAGTTTGTCCGTGCGGTCTTGACCTCTAATGAGTAGATTATATTTTCCAATAGCAACTCCTCCAAGATTGAGGCTTAAAACATTCTCTTGATTATCGTTGCTACTGTATAAGTGTGTCACCAATCTTCCTTGTTGATCTATTAATTGAATTTCTAGTTGACCGCTTGGCAGTTCGTCAAACTCAAGTGATATTTGATTGCTTGTTGGGTTTGGGAAAGCTCTTACATTGTTGAGTATTTGGCCTTCAACAATTGAACTAGTCGAATCAAAATTTGCCTTTAATGTCATGCTGCTATTCATGTCTATTGTAAGGGTAGGTTCCTCACTGCTAATACTTCCTGACCAATGTGAAAAAGTATATCCATCACGTGGAATAGCTTCCAGTTGAATTGGGACATTTTGAAAATAATCTCCTCTCCATTCTGCATCGGTAATTGTCAGACTGTTGAGTTGAATAAATCCTTTTGAGTTATCATCAATCTGAGTGGTAACTTCATGAAAGGCTGGAAGGTCAAGCGATTGAAGAATGTGGTTCTTAACTCTTGTTGCTCTTAAGTTTGCAAAACTGCGCATGTTGCTAATGGCGTTATAGTGTGTTCCTGGTGAACCACCCCAACGTTCAAAATGGTTTGCGATTTCGGAATTTACAATGTTCGATATACTGTCAATATGAGCATTGATATGTTCAGGAAGAAATCTCGTATTTAATTCATCTGCAAATTGATTAACGAATTTATTTTGGAATGTTGTATTCTGCATAAGCTTTCTGAAAAGCAGGGTAGACCATGCAGGATTGGGCCAGAAATTCCCATTAGGCTCAAGGGCAAAATCCAAGGTGTTGTTTAGGTAATCAAATTCATTCCAAATACCAAAGCCAAAATCTGTATCAAACATTATCCATCTCCATTTTGTTTCTGGTGACTTCCAAAACTTGATATTGTTGCCTGGCCAATCTGTATTATTTACAAAGATCTGAGCAATGTTGTACATTATGAAATTGTCAATATCCATTTGTTCGCTCACCTCATTATAGTTTGCGGTGATACTTAAATCATTTTCATTTACGTAGGTGATAAATTGTTGATACTCCTCATTTCCAAATCCTTCAAGTTCTAAAACTTTTATACTATCTGGATTGATATCAAATTTGGCTGCTGGTAAATGTTCATTGGTTTTTTCCCTCATGTTGTATATGCCCCAATATTCTCCATTGACATAACACACAGCTGGCTGGAAAGCTTGAATTTCGATATTGCTTCCTTCCATGAGTCCAGTTAGAATACCATCTCTGATGTTTGTGTTGAGCCAATCATTACCGGAATTTCGCAATACTATTGATTGGTATTCTTCATAAGGACGACTTTCAAAGAGTGGGTAATCAATCGATTCATAACCATATGGTTTTCGAGCAAAAATTGACAAGGATTTTTGTTCGTGTGCTCGGCTCCAGCCACCAAAAATTTTCACCCCTGCATCCATGCTAAAGCTTGAATTGTTTTCTCGATTAAAGAGAGAAAAATTTATTGGTCTTTCCCATTCTTCCCAGAAATTCGCACCAAAGAATGGGAAATTTTGATCGTAATCATTGGGGCCTAATACATATATACCTGAATTATAATCATAAAGATTACTTGGGTCTGTAACCAGAGAGATTACAGGAAGATCGTGATTGACATCAATCAAAAATGATCTTGTTTGAGTTTTGGATGGTATAAAATTTTCTTCAAATATTCTTGCCCGAACGATGGTGGTGTTCAGTATGCTTATTGGTTGGGTGTAAATTTCA
>CALHKJ010000400.1 GCA_938033975.1 uncultured Saprospiraceae bacterium
ATAAAAAAGGAAAACCTGTAAAATGTCTAAACCTTGTTCAAGATATTACACCAATAATAGAAAAGGACAATGAACTTAAGTCAAGTGAAGAAAGATATAGACTTGCGCTAACTAGTCAAAAAATTGGAATTTGGGAATGCAAGGATTTAAAGGAAGGAACGACATGGTGGTCTGAAGAGTATAAACAATTACTAGGCTACGCAGACAAAACATATAACAAAGGTTACAAGCATTTTCTTAGCCTGATTCATCCTGATGATAGAATAAACTATACTGACTCTGTGGAGGTTGCTCAACGTACAGAAAATAGTTTTGCTTGTCTGATTAGATTAAAAATTAAAAAGGAAGGATTTAAATGGTTTGAGGTAAATGGGATTGCCGAAAAAAATAAGAATAAAGGGATTAGAGTGATTTGTAGCGTTTCTTTATCTCATGGAAAGATAGTAGATCGTCTAATAATTCAATCAAAGCAAAAACAACTTGAAAATATTTTCAAGAATGCGCCTTTAGGAATAGTTATTTTGAACAATCAAGGTGTTATTCAAGAGGCATCCACTGGATTTAATAAATTAATTGGTGTAGAAGAAAATGAAGCTAAAGGGACAAAATTTATCAATCTCTCAGGAAAACATGCTAAACATAGTATCGAGGAAGAATTCAAGAGATTTATAAATTATGATTTCCCATTTATAACTTTTGAAAAGAAATATGAAGGAATTGATAAATTGGAAAAATGGTGTCATCATCATGTAAGTCCAATTTCAGTCACCAAAGAAGATGGTACATCAGAAACAATGTATTGTGCTATTATATCGGATATTACAGATCAGCAACGTTTTGTGGAAGAAAGCGCTTTATTGAAAGATGAAATGTTTGAGATGAATCTTATTACAGCAGAATTAATAAGTACTCAACTAAAAAATATTAAGACAAATGTTTCGGGCAAAAAAATAGACAAGAAATATATCTTAAAAAGTATAGATGGAGTTTATGAAAGCCTTGATAACATTAGCCAACATTTTGAACTTATTAAGACTAGAGAAAAGTTTGCTGATGTAAATCTTAATAAACTAGCAAAAAAACTAACAAAGGAATTAAGTAAGCAAAGCATCAAACTCACTTATGAAGTTTTGCCTGGAATCTCTGCGATTGAAAATCAAATAAGTATTCTGATCAAAGATCTTTGTCAGTATTTAATAGAAATAGCTGAAATTAAAGACAACCATATTTCTCTAAAGGCAGATGGAGTGAAAGGTAATTGGTTATTTGAGGTTTCTGCAATTGCTACAAAAGTTAATAAAAAATTACTAACATCATCAAAAGAATTTCTAAATGAAGGAAAAGGCCTAAATAGCAAACCCAAATTAAAAATTATTTTATTGAGTATGAAGGGAATTATAAATACCCATAAGGGCTCAATAGAACTTAAACATTTAGTGAAGGGTAAAAAAGTTTATTTCGGCTTGAGAATTCGAACTTAAGATTTTAATTGATTGCTATTTTTTAAGTCCAAAAATTGATTTATAGTTGTGAATAAGATGTCAGAAAAAGTTGAAAACTCCATTAAGGTCAAAGAACCTTATTTAGGCAAAAAGGTGTTGGTAAAAAGACCACCTATTAATGTAATTGAAACAGAAGATTTATGTTTGCGTTCAAACGAACTCATTGAAAAATCAATAAGAATTTTGGAAGCCTTAAATTTTAAAGAACCGGTTAGCGAAGCTCAACATTAAACTTCAAATGTGGCAAGGAGTTTTACCCCTTGATGTCTATTGTAAGCAGAGAGAGGCAAGTAGAGAGGTAAGAAGACCTTCTGCGTAGTTTTTTCAAAAAGGAACCTTGAGTATCAGCCAAATGTCTCCTGACCTCTTGGCTCTCCCTTTTTTAAAACCCCTTGGAGTTATACAGCTTTATCGCAATCTCCTCCTGCCTACGCATTTCCTCTTGCTCAGCTTCCTCTTTGTCTTTGAATCCAGCGATGTGAAGGATGCCATGAGCCATCACCCGTCTTAGTTCCTCTTCGCTATCTACATGATATTCTTTAGCATTGTCATATACTCTATCAATACTAATAAATATATCTACGCAAAGAGGCTCTTCCGAAATTGGGAAGGTAATGATGTCGGTATAATAATCATGATTGAGATACTCCTTGTTGATGTTTAAGATATATTCATCATCAGCAAAAATGTAGTTGATGCAATCTGGTTTAAGGCTATGGTGATTGCATAAATTAATTAGCCAGTCTGAATAATCTTTTTCATTGGACAAAGAGAATGACTCGAGCTCGTAATGGAAAATTATCGAATCAGTCATTCTTCAATCTTAAAGCTTGTCTATCCAATATCGAAACATATCTGTACAGTAGAGCCTTCATTTAAGTATTCAACTTTATCAGACAATTGTTTGATAAGGAATACTCCTCTACCTCCGCAGCATTCCAGATTTTCTGGTAGGGTAGGGTCAGGGACTGTATTTGGGTTAAATCCTTTGCCTTGATCAGAAACTTGAAAGGCAATCGATTTTTCTTTTTTGTCAAAACAAATATCCACATACTTTGTACCGTCATTATTGTTGCCATGTATGATGGCATTGTTGACAGCTTCCGTAAGTGATATTAAAATGTTAGGGTACAACTCATCACTGATGTTGTGTTTTTGTGCTAGCTCTTTGACATACGTCTCTATGTGACGTATTTGTTCGGGTGTTGAAGGTATCTTCAAAGTGTTGCAATCCATTCGGATTAGTTTTTCTTTAAGGAATTATAATATTCGTTGACCATCTGTTTGTAGTATGGCCTTAAAGAAGGTGATACTTTGTTATACAAAGCGATTTCGGCTTCTCGTTGCTTGATATAATCCTGCAATGCAGGAGGCAGTTCCTTACGCTGCTCTCTTGCTTGTTCTGATTTCCTTTTGTTGTCTTTTTCTCTCTGTCTGTCAGCCTTTTCAGCTTCCAGTAATCTCGTCCTTATGTCTGCCTGTCTAGATAATAACTCTGAGTTGAGACGTTTGTTTACCAAGTCGGTCTCAACCTTATCCATTTCATCGATGATTTTTTGAAGATCACCGACTCCTTTTCCTTGTTCTTGTTGCCCTCTCTTAATATCCTCAAGAGCTTTTCTTAATGCTGCTTGTCTCGCTGCAGCTTGTGCAAATTCCTTTGCATCGCCGCCTTCTCCGGCTTTTCCACCTTTTCCGCCCTTCATTTTCTCACCCATTTTCTGCATATCCTTATTCAGCTGATCCTGTCCTTCAGTAATCTTATCCATTGGGACTTTTCCACCTTTTCCGCCTTTTCCTTTACCTCCAGGCTTATCACACATCTGATTTCCAGGCATCATTCCGGCTGCTTGCTCTTGCATCTGCTTCATTGATTCACTTAGCATCAATGCTAAATCATTCACGTTTTTCATGGTTCTTCTTTGATGCTCTTCTGCCTCAGGAACCTTTCTCTCCTCTAACTCATCCAAAGACTCTGCCATATTTACATCGATCTCTGCAACTTTCTCATTTACGAAAGTTGCAATCTGATCAACTCGCTTGCTTAATTCGGTAAGACTGTCCCTGATCAAACTGAAATCATCTTTCAG
>CALHKJ010000401.1 GCA_938033975.1 uncultured Saprospiraceae bacterium
AGTATTGAGCATGCATATAGATCAACAATGGGTATTTCTCAATTTAGAACAGACCCACTTTATCAGCAGCCAACAAATAGCGATCCATTTGCTTCTTATCAAGTAGAAAATATCAACGTAAAAACTGGTAACTATTATTCGAGATTGGATATACCTTCTATTACCATATCGGAGCAATTCTCCCCTCTGATTGGAATAAGAGTAAAAACTAAATCTGACTTCCTTTTTGATGTTGAATACAGAAAATCTAGAGATCTAGATTTGACTGCTGGAATCAATGGAGCACAATTACAAGAAGTTAGATCAGAAGGAATGGAAGCAGGAATTGGCTATACCTTTAAGAATGTAGTAATGTTCCAAGGGAAGAAAAAGAAAACAAGATCTACTAGAACAAGAGACGACAATCCTAATGGAATTGGGGCAGCTTTAGAAAAACTCAATGCAGATGAAAAAGAAGATCTTGATGAAGATGAGGCTAAAAGAGGCAAAAGAGGAGTCAATGATTCTAGAGGAAACGACCTGATCTGTAATTTTGATTTCTCTTACAGAGATGACTTTACGCTAAATCACAAAGAAGCATTGGATGATGGCCGAGCAGTAAGAGGTACAAAGACATTTTCATTTGAACCATCTGTTGAATATGAAGTGAATAAGAATTTTGCTTTAAGATCTTTCTTAAGTTATAGATCAACAACTCCTTATGCGACCAATCAATACCCAAGTAGAAACTTCAGAATTGGAGTTACCTTGAGATTTAAGTTAGATTAATAGTGTACTTAAATAAATAAAAAAAGCCCTGCATGTAGCAGGGCTTTTTTTATTTATAAACTTAGTTTTTTGTAATCATTACTTACTTATGATTTTAATTTCTACTCTTTGATTTCTAGCTCGTCCTACCGTTGTTTCATTAGATGCAATTGGATACTTTTTACCATAACCTTTTACAGTTAGCCTGTCAGCATCTACTCCTCTATTTACCAGATATTTAGAAACTTGGATAGCTCTCTCTAGTGAAAGAGAATCACAATAACCTTCCTCAGGAATATTGTTAGTGTGACCACCTAACTCCATTTTAAAATTAGGATATTCAATGAGGAAATCGCTCAACTCATTTAGAACTCCATAAGAGGTTTTGTTGATCGTACTTGTATCAGCTTGGAAATATAAATTACGAAGACGTATTTTCTTTCCAACGTTTAGTCTTTCTGGATTCCTAAGTTCAATAAGAATTTTTGGTTGAACGTACTCTTTCTTTTCCTCAACTTCTACTGGTTTTGAAATAACTACTTTCGTCTCTTCTTCAGGTTTCTTTTCTGGAGAAGCTTTTGGTTTTTCAGGCTCTGTTTCTGCGATTGGATCAGAACTATGAATTTCTTCTTTGCTTTCACAATCTATTTCCAAAAAATTGCTTGCTTCATCAATTAATATATGTCCATCATAAGGCATCCAATTCGGAATTTCATAAAATGCCTGATAGGTGATATAGTTTATATCTGTTTGAGGTTTAATTTCAAACTCATACTTAATCCAGTTATTAGACTTTACAGGGCCAGTTTCTGCCAGCAATTGACTTTTACCACAATAAACTTTGCCGCCCCAAAGTCTAAAAATTGCAGGTGTTGTGAAGTTAACAGCATCTGCTGATGTACGTCCTGAAAAATCTCTACTTCCACTCCAATAATCATCTGATCTTGCTATGTAAATACTAAAACTATAACATTGCCCTTTCTTAAGTGAAACATCCAATCCTTGAGAAATTGATTCGTAGGTATCATTACGTCTGACTACCAAACCAACATAGGATTTTCCTTGCGCTGGTGGTAGTGTAACTTTCCAAAAATTATCGGGATGAATATCAGGAGGAGATTCGTTTGGAAACTGAGTCATGCCACAATCCAACCAACCATCGACAGATCTTAAATAATTTGTTACTCCTTTTCGGGGAGTATCTTCTAGACCATTATTAAATATGATAACATCCTGAGCGGAAATAACTGATGATAAAAACATCAGGCATAAACTTGAGATCAATAGTTTGGCTAGGGTCATTCTCATTATTCAAATTTCATTAGTCGATTGCGTTATAAGTTAACAATGAAAACGACTAATTTGTCTTGTTGATTGCGGCTTTAAAATAGTTTTAACAATTTATGAAAATGCATTTAAACCAGTCACATCATATCCAGTTATTAATAAATGTATATCATGTGTACCCTCATAAGTTAAAACAGTCTCTAAGTTCATCATATGCCTCATACATGGGTATTCATTGGTGATTCCCATTCCTCCATGAATTTGTCTTGCCTCTCTTGCAATATCCAATGCCATGGCAACATTATTTCTTTTGGCCATAGAAATTTGAGATGGGCTTGCTTTTCCTTCATTAGCCAAGCTACCTAAACGCCAAGCAAGTAATTGTGCTTTGGTGATTTCTGTAATCATTTCTGCCAACTTCTTTTGTGTCAATTGGAATTGCCCAATTGGCTTACCAAATTGGATTCTTTCTTGAGAATATCTAAGTGCTGAATCATAGCAATCTAGTGCTGCACCAATTGCTCCCCACGAGATTCCATATCTAGCTTTAGAAAGACAAGATAATGGACCTTTTAATCCCTTTATCTCTGGAAATACATTTTCTTTTGGCACTCTAACATCTTCAAAAACTAGCTCACCAGTGATTGAAGCCCTCAATGATAATTTACCATGAATTTCTGGAGCAGAAAATCCTTTCCAACCTTTTTCGACAACCATACCTCTTATCTTTCCTTCTTCATCTTTGGCCCATACTACTGCAACATCAGCCACTGGTGAATTAGTAATCCACATTTTAGCACCATTTAAGATATAAGCATCGCCATCGTCTTTGATATTAGTAACCATCCCTGATGGATTTGATCCATGATCAGGTTCCGTCAATCCAAAGCAACCAATAAACTCGCCACTTCCCAATTTGGGTAAGTACTTCATTTTTTGTTCCTCAGAAGCATATCTATATATAGGATACATTACAAGTGAGCCTTGAACTGATGCCATAGATCTAATCCCTGAGTCTCCTCTTTCTAATTCTTGCATGATTATACCATAGGCAATTTCATCCATTCCTCCTCCCCCATATTTAGTAGGAAGACTTGGACCGTAGGCGCCAATCTCAGCAAGGCCTTTGAATAGATGTGTCGGGCATTCGGCTTTTTCAGAATAAGCTTCGATAATTGGCGAGACTTCTTGTTTGACCCAATCCCTGACTGCATCTCTTGCAAGCAAATGATCTTCAGTCAACAATTCGTCGATACCATAGTAATCATGGTGAGTATATTTATCTACCTTTGAATGATTGATCATAGAATCTAAAGTACTACTACTCATATTCTTATTTTTGACGCTAATTTAATATTATTCAGTATAGAATTACGCACTTAACTTATATTATGAAGACAAGTATATCGCTTAAAGGTTTACATTTCCATGCAAATCATGGTTATTATGAAGAAGAACGTCTAATGGGAAATCCATTTGTCCTTAATGTTATGGTTAAAGTAGGTGATTTTGACACAAAGGACGATGATATAAAGGATACCATCAACTATGAAGACATTTATAACATTTGCGGAAGCGAGATGAAAAAAACTCAGAAATTATTAGAGACCGTTGTCCTAAATATCGTCTCAAGATTAAAGGCTGAGTTTCCGCAGATTCTAGAAGGAGAGGTATCCCTTGAGAAAATAGGGCCTCAACTTGGTGGAAAAGTGGACAAAGCCATCATTACAATGGAGTTCTAATAATATTTAATTAAGGCTCTTTGACATTTACATAACATTCTGATTTTTGAAAAATTCGTTTACATATTAGATATCAAACAATAACAACATGAACAGATTAATATTAATTCTACTTGTGAGCATTTCTATGGCAGGATGCGACGCAGCGACTATGCAAAGAGTTCTAGATACAGCAGGACAGTTGGTCGAGCTTAGTGATTCAGATATTGCTAATGGTTTGAAAGAGGCACTGGATAATGGTGTTGAAAGTGCAGTTACAAAACTTTCTAAAGAAAATGGATATTACAAATCGGCATATAAGATCCTTCTTCCAGAAGAAGCACAAGTTGTGACAGATAAATTATCAAGAATACCTGGATTTGACAACCTTGAAGAAAAGTTGGTTATGAAAATTAATCAAGCAGCAGAAGATGCAGCTTCTAAGGCAGGACCTATTTTTGTGCAGGCTATAAAAAATATGACTATCAATGATGCCATGTCAATTTTGATGGGAGAAAAAAATGCAGCAACACAGTACTTAAATAATAATACTTACAATTCATTATATTCAGAATTTAAGCCTGTACTTGTCAACTCACTAAACAAATTTGGAGCATTAGATTATTGGAATTCTGCAGTAACTAAGTATAATGCACTTCCATTAGTAAAAGACATCAATCCAGATTTGGCAGATCACATTAATACAAAAGCTTTGGTTGGTTTGTTTGATTTAATTGAAAAGAAGGAGCTTGGAATTAGAACTGATATTTCACAGCGTACTTCTGATTTATTGAAGCAAGTATTCGCAAAACAAGATTAATATCTAAGATAAAGGCAATTAAAAAACGGCCTGCTATTATTTTAATAGTGGGCCGTTTTATTTCCTATAAGTACAATTCTACTTATTGAGTATGATTATTTTTTCTCTCACTTCCGTAAATTTTGTCTTAACTACCAAGTAGTAAATGCCGGAAGGAATAGTTGATGTGTGGATTTTGAAATTATGAAATCCTGCACGTAAATTTGAAGGAATTAGATTTTCAAGATTTATACTTTGACCATCTGCACTTATTAATTGAGCTTGCAAGTTTACAGCATCTTCCTTTAGAAAAATTTCAAGATTTAATTCGTCTCTTGCAGGATTCGGGTAACTTACAAGCTTAAAATTATTTTGAACTGGCACATATACTTGTACAACAGGAGTGATGATTTCATTTCCATTAAAATCAACTTGTTTTACTCTGTAGTAATAATAACCATGGTTAGAAATATCATAGTCTGAAAAATTATAATTGTTTGCATTACCAGTACTGCTGTCTAATTGTGCAGCTTCATGCCAATCATCTATGTTATCGAAAGATCTTTCAACTTTATAATGACTTATATTTTGTTCATTAGCAACTGACCATTTTATTTCATTGTGAGTGTTATTGAATGTAGCATTAATTGAGGTGGTAGCTAGAGGTAATACTGTTTCCAATTGGAAACTAAGATTATCTACCAAGTAATAACTTTCAACACCAGCTGCTAATGAATCTTCATTGCTAGTAAGGATCATAAAAATAACTACCGAATCTGGAGAGACTCCATTCATATTATCAACCACTGGTATATTGAAAGAAGTCCATTCTGAATCACCTTCCATAGTAATACTGTCTATTACAAAAAATGCGCTAGCATCTTGAAGACCATACTCATCAATTGCTAAACTAGACTCAGAATTAAATGTACCAAACAAGGAAAAGGTATCTGCGCCACCTCCAACATGCTTTAAATCAAAATTAAAACTTGAAGGCAATTCATCTCCAGGACACTCCATACCAACAAAGGCATCGACAAAAGGAAACTGATCGTCAGATTGCATTTGAAGTGAAAAATTACCATCTGTGGCATCAGTTGATTGATAAAGTCCGAAAAACATACTTGTAGCTTCAATGAGATCTTCGCCACCTAGTACCTCAAATATTTCTGTAAAGGAGGATAGGAAAAATCTAAATAAGCCAAAGTATTCTTCGGGCAACATAATTGTTCCTGCTGGTAATTCTCCTGTCTCATCAAAGTCTTCTGTAACATCTATCCATGATTCGAAGCTACCATTTGGTATAGGACATGGTGTTTGAGAGTAGGAGGAGACCAAAGTGAATAATAAAAATAGAAGTGTAGTTATAATTTTCATACCTAGTGAATTGATTTACATATTAGTGAAAGTAATAATATTTAATTAAAAAAATAAACATTCACTATATAAAAATGCCCTGCACAAGGTGCAAGGCATTGACCAACTTTACTAAATATTTTAATTGCGGATGCAATTATGAGTTGTACTAAAATGACTTTTTTAGGTCTTCGAATTCTGATTTTACGGAGTCAGCAATGTCCCCCAAATTTACCGCTTCACCTCTCATTTCTGCATAGTCTTCTTCCGTTATAGCAGCGGGAATAATCGCCCAAAGTACTACATAAATTAGAATATTAAATCCAAAGGTGAAAAAGGTCATAATGAAAATCAATCTCATAATCCAAGATTCTTGTATTCCAAAGTAAGCTGCTAAACCTGATGCAACTCCTCCTAATACTTTATCATTCTCATCCCGGTAAAGACGTTTTTTGCGTCTTCTAGATTCTCCTTTTGTATATTGTTTTTTAGATTCTTGATAGTCTTCCGTATCATAATCAGAATCATATAAAAATACCTTAGGGTCTCCCATCACTTTTTTCACTCCTTCCACATCTTTGAGTGATACAATAGGGCTTTCGCCTTTTTGTTCTTCTATTAGTTCTGAGATTCTAAATTCTATATCATCAATCAATTCACTTTTCATTCTACTTTTACGTAGCATTTTAGAAATATTCTTAAGATATGATTCTAATGCATGATATGCATCCTGATCAATAGTAAAAGGTTTCCCACCCAAGTTTATGTTTTCAATTTTTTTCATTAGACAGCAATAGTTTTGATAGTTTTATTTACAGCAATATTTAAGTCATTCCAAGAGATGATCAAATCATCAAGTACTTCCTCACCTTGTTCAGTGATTTGGTAATATTTACGAGGTGGACCGGATTTCGATTCCTTCCATTGATAGCTTAGCAAGGAGGCATCTTTCAATCGATTGAGCAAAGGATATATCGTGCCCTCTACAACAATCAATTTATGTTCTTTGAGTTTCTTGATAATATCCGATGGATATACCTCACTACCCTTTATAATGGATAAAACGCAAAGTTCTAGTATGCCTTTCCTCATCTGAGCTTTAGTCTTTTCTGTTTTCATACTACGAATATAAGCTATAACAGGGTATTATGCAATACATAATACTGGGTTATGGACTATAATTCGATGAACTTGTGCGAATATTCGATGAATATTCGCAAGACCGTGCGCTGGCGCTCACTTTTAGACCGTTCGCTTTGCTCACTTTAAGACCGTGCGCTGGCGCTTACTCTGAGACCGCTCGCTTTGCTCGCTTGGAGACTGGCAAGTTGTAGGGAATTCTTTTGGTTTTCTTGAAGAGGAGTTTTGAGACCGTGCGCTGGCGCTTACTTTAAGACCGTTCGCTTTGCTCGCTTGGAGACCGTGCGCTGGCGCTTACTTGAGGACCGCTCGCTTTGCTCGCTGTGAGACTGGCAGGTGGTAGGGAATGATTTTGTTTTCTTGAAGAGAGTTCCTTGCTTACTTAAGAGGGACTTTTACGTAGTAGGTGTTATTAATTACTGTAAGCTTGGTGTCTATCAACCAAGGGTTGTACAATTTGAATTCTCGATAGCTTACTCCATATTGATCTGCGAATGCTCCCCAGTCAGAAACTGATTTGTCGATTTTGATCTCTTGGAAAGGTGGTAGATCATGATACTTATCTCCATGTTCTAAATAAAAGCCATAGACGTCGGGGTTGGTCATGATTTCTTTGATGGCAACCAATCTGAAAACATATCTGCTTGTTTCATCAGTGAGGTGCATATTGAAGTAATTCGTTTCTCCTTGTGCTTCTCTCAATTGTTTGTATCTAGTGGGACCAATATTATATGATGCAGCCGCATCAATCCAATTGCCCCATCTTTTATGTAGTTGTTTTAAATATTTTGCAGCAGCAATGGTTGCTTTTTCAACATGATATCTTTCATCTACTTCATCATTTACTTCTAGCTTAAATTCTTTTGCTGCCAATTTTCTAAACTGCCAAAAACCTTTAGCACTTGCGGAAGAAACAACATTTCTCAAGTTACTTTCTGCGACTGCTAGGTATTTAAAGTCTGTTGGGACGCCATGCTCAGTAAGAATTCTATCCATCAATGGGAAATGCCTACTCGCATTCTTCATATTAAGCATCGTACTTGAGTGCCAATACGCATTTACTGACAACTCTCTATCAAGTCTTTCTCTGGCATCAAAAGTTTGGGGAATATTTTCTCCTGCGAAGGTAAATTGTTTGTCTAAAGAAATGGACTTTATAATCTGAGGTAAAGATTGTCCAACTTCTGATTTCTTTGCTGGTTCCTCAGCGGTTGAAGTATTTGATGAGAACATTAGGATTGTTCCAATTACACTAGTAACCAAAACGTAAGCAATAAAAATCTTTTTCATAAATGCGTTTGTTAGGAGTTTAAACGCAAAAGTAAGTTGATAATTTTACTTTTGGTTACCCTAGAAGCATAATGTTCTATTAAAGATAAGATTAACATGTTTGTTAGAATTCCAACTCCAATAGATCAATAAATTCTTGCTCTGTCATAATCTTAACAGTGCCTAAGGCTTGGGCTTTTGTGAGCTTTGATCCCGCTTTTTCGCCGACGACAAGAATATCAAGTTTTTTACTTACTGCTGAAATATTCTTAGCACCATTTGCCTCAGCAATTTCTTGAGCTTCCTTTCTCTTCAATGTTTGTAAGGAGCCAGTAAACAATATAGATTTACCTGAAAGAGGAGCATCGAGAATCACTTCTTTCGGTTTGTCTTCTTCTTTTTGGCTAAAATCTACTCCCCTTTCTTCCATTCGTTGGAGCATTTCAAAGTTGCCTGGAAAAGCAAACCAAGCTTTTACATTTTCAGCCACTACAGGTCCAATGTCTTTGATGTTTGTAAAATCTTCAGCAGTCCAATCCTTAAGTTCATAAGCATGATTGATTTGCTCTGCAATCAATTTGCTAGCTTTCTTTCCGAGGTGGTGGATACTTAAACTTGCCAAAAGCTTTTGCAAAGAATTATATTTTGCTTTTTCTACTGACTTTTGGATCTTCAAAGCAGACTTTTCACCAAAGCCATCGAGCTGCTGCATTTTTTGGTAGGGCAAATTATAAACGTCACTAATGTCTTGCACCCATCCCAAATCATAGAATCTCTCTACATTGGATTTTCCAAAGCCATCAATATCCATCCCCGCCTTCGAAACATGAAAAATAATTTTTTGAATATTATCTCTTCCAAACTGGCAGATTGGACATCGCCAAGCAGCCTCTCCTTCCAATTGAATTAACTCACTTTGCTCGCCATGATCTCTAGGACAATACTTTGGGAATTTTATTTTTTTCTCTTTTCCAGTTCTAAGCTCAGGAAATGATTTTACTATGTATGGAATTACGTCACCTGCTCTTTCGACCAACACCTTATCACCAATTCGTAGATCCTTTTGATTAATAAAGTCCTCATTGTGTAAAGAGATGGATGAGATGGTAACACCTGCTAAGAAGACTGGTTCTACTTTAGCAACCGGCGTTATAGAACCCACTTTACCAATTTGATATTCGACATCCACCAGACTTGTAGTTGCTTGCTTGGCTTTAAACTTATAAGCTATTGCCCATCTTGGATGATGTTGCGTTGCACCAATTGCTTCTTGTACTTTGAGGTCATTGACTTTGATAACCATACCATCTATTTCATAATCTAGGCTATCTCTTTTTGATTCAAAATCAGAAACAAATTTGGCAACCGCTTTGATGTTCTTAGCCACCTTTTGTCCTTCCTTCGGCACTTTAAATCCAAGTTGTCTAAGCATATCAAGATGGTCTGAATGATTTTTAAAGTTACTCAGCACATTATTCCCATCTTTATCTTCAGCATAACTGAGTTGAAACATAAAAACCTCTATGCCTCTATTGCTGGTTTCATTTGCATCTTTGGTTCTTAATCCTCCGGTTGCAGCATTCCTAGGATTTGCAAAAACTTTTAGTCCTTCAGCTTCGCGTGTTTCATTAACTTTTTTGAAAAGTGCCAAAGGAATGATTGCTTCGCCTCTAAGTTCAGCTTTGACTATTCCAAACTTACTAAAAGCAGCCTTTAGTGGAATTGATTTTAAAGTCTTGGCATTGGGTGTAATGTCTTCTCCTTCTACCCCATTCCCGCGTGTTGCTGATTTTACCAAAAGGTCATTTTCATAAACGACAGCTATACTTCCTCCATCAAACTTTGGTTCGATATTATAGATTACATCTTCATCTGTTCCTGACAACTTTTTGATTTGTTTGTCAAAATCAAAAAGGTCATCGGCGTTATAACTATTACCAAGAGATAACATTGGAGTCAGATGAGCTACTGAAGGAAAATCAGGATTTAAGTCACTCGCAATACGTTGGGTAGGTGAATCAGGCCTAATCAAGAGAGGATTAGCTGCTTCAATATTTTTTAGCGCATCGAAAAGTTGATCGTATTCAAAATCAGAAATCACCGGATCATTCATCACGGCATATTTCCATTCATGATAGTTCAAAACTTCAATCAGCCTATCGTATGAACTTGCGATAGGCTGATTGTTTAGAAAATGCTTGCTGTCTTTAAAAAATTCTTTTTCTTCAGCTGCTTTATACATAAATCATTAGATTTTTATAAATCTGCTAATTTCTTTTTGATTGTCAAGTTTCACTACATACATCCCAGGATTTAATTCTGAGATATTGATCTGGTCATAATTCAAGTTACCTTGCTTAATCAAAATTCCTTGCACATTGTAAATCGTAAAAGTATCTGAGTTATGATTTGTTACATTGATCATATCGGAAGCTGGGTTTGGAAAGAACTTCACATTTTCCACTAGCTCAGTTTCTGTTGATAGCGTAGGATCGAATTCAATAACCGTACTACTGTTTGTTCCTGAGTCTCCAGAAGTACCTCCATTTCCATTTACAACATTCGCAGAATAGAAAAAAGTCAATGCTCCTAGATCAGCATCCGGAGCCTGCCAATTCAAATTAATTACAGACTCTTGAATTATATCACTATGCTCAACATAAGATTGTCCTCCAATGTCTGCAATTTGAGTATTACCACTTGTTGTCCAAGTTCCAACACTATTTCCTGATGCATCCATAGCTACCATTTGGAATCCATAACCACCTGGTGATCCACCAGCAGTGATGGTTAGACGAGCTGTGTAATCTCTACCTACTTTGTATCCACTTACAGCTTGCTCGTCGCCAAAAGTTGAAATCAATTCAAGTGACGCAGCAGGATCGAAAGATCCTCCATTATGACAACCTGCAGCTGCACAAGTTCTTTCTCCAGGAGCTCCAGTTACAGCTTCACCAGCTGCAGCACCTCTTCCACCTGAGTTACTCATAAGGAAAAGAGATACTGCTATTAATATAATGCTTGTGTATAATTTATTCATATAAAAAAATTAATTGACTGATTCGTACATATCTCTGACATCTTGTTCAGAGAATTTACCAATCAATCCTGTTTGAAAAATGTATTGCTTATCTCCTTGTATTTTTATTTTTCTAAAATCATAATTAGCTGTGCTATCGCTTCTCATTTTTTCGAAAATAAAGCCATCTGCATCATCTTGGATAATCTTAGAAAACGAAGATTTGAATTTTACTTCGTTCAATTTCTCGGTTTTTATTTTTGCGACATCTGTCGTAATAACATCACTCGAAAAAATCTGCATATAGAAATTATCCTTCTTGACCGTTACATCCTTCATAAGCAACATGTCATTCATTTCCACTTCTGCATCGGCAGGAGCATTTATCTTTATTGGCAATCCATGCTTCATCAAATCCATTTCTGGATAACTCGCCTTTGGTTCGCTACAGGCCGATAACAGAAGAATTGCTAATAAAATTAAAAAACCTCTCATACTTTAAATTTCCACTAAAATAACGATAAAGCAAGATGCAACTAGCTATTTCAATTTTAATTTTCCATTTAAACTCAAAAATTAAAAGCTAATATCTTAGCAGACAATTTATCTTTGGATGCATTTAAACCACAGAATTTGCCTTTATACAGAGATAGAACGGATGATGATGGAACCAGAGTAGTAATTTGGGAGGTCTCTGAGCAACAAGAGTTTTTTAAAGAAAGCCTTCAGCTTGGCTTTGAGGAAAGACAATTTATCCAGACTCTGAATAACAAAAGGCAGTTAGAATGGATGGCAAGTCGCTACTTGATGCAAAAAGTGATGGATATAGATGTCCAAGCCAAATTGCGCAAAGACAAGTTTGGAAAACCTTATCTATTGCAAGAAGATGTCCATATTTCGATTTCTCATTCGCACAAATATTCTGCTCTAGCTTCCTCTCCAAAGGTAATTGGGATTGACATTCAATTGCATCTAGACAAAATATCTAGGATTGCACCTAAGTTTATAAATGAGAAAGAATGGAGCTATCTCGATGAAAATCAAAGAATAGAATACATGCACGTCATTTGGGGAGCCAAAGAAAGTATGTACAAAGCTTATGGAAGAAAAGAAGTTAAATTCATCGAGCACATAGACTTAGATCAATTTTATTTTACTGAAGAAGAATTTTCATTTGCCGGAAGGCTAACAAAAGAGAAAACATATCAATATGATCTTAACGCAGAAAAATTTGATGACTACTATTTTGTCATTGCCAAAGAACGCCTTTAAATTATTATTGTTATTTGCTTTAGTCTTAGCTCTCATTGGATGTAAAAATAATGCTTCTAATGAAGCTGCGCCTACCAACTATTCAGAAGATGAAAACACAGTCATTATTCCCGAGGACTTCCCTGCCTTTTACGCCAAGTTTCATGTAGACCCAGAATTCCAATTAAACAGTATTCAATTTCCGCTTTCAGGAGAAGGCGATGAACTTTGGACTGCAGAGAATTGGGAAATGCATAAGCCATTTAATGACAATGGAGAATTCAAAAGAGACATGGAAAATATTGCTGGCATCATCACAGAAACCATTATGGACAATAATGGAATGTTTTATATCGTCAGACGTTTTGCAAAATTGGGAGAGGAGTGGAAACTCATTTTTTATACACAAGGAACAAAGCTTGACGGATTTGTACCAGACGATGGAGAAGAAGGTCAATAAGTTTTTGAAGAGACTAGAAAATCTTTTACATACTTCTCCACCCCGCTTTCCAAACTTGTAAATTCCTTCTTATAACCTGCGTCTTTTAGCTTAGACATATTTGCTTCCGTAAAATATTGATAAGTATCACGTATATCTTCTGGTGTATCTATAAATTCAATGCTAGGTTCTTTACCCAAAGCAGCAAAAACAGCTTCCACTAAATCTTTAAAACTTCTGGCCTTCCCGGTACCAATATTATACAAGCCTGACTTTGCATTTCCATTCATTAAAAATTGACAACAGTCAATCACATCATCAATAAAAATAAAATCACGGCTCTGCTCTCCATCTGCCACATCCTCTCTGTGAGATCTAAAAAGTTTCATTTTCCCAGTCTCGACTATTTGATTGTAAGCATGAAAAATCACAGAAGCCATTCTTCCTTTATGATATTCATTGGGTCCAAAAACATTGAAAAATTTCACACCATACCAAGATGGTGGCTCCAAGGGTTGCTCAAGAGCCCACTTATCAAATGCTTGTTTGGAATCACCATATGGATTTAAGGGCTTAAGAGATGAAACAACTTCATGGCTGTCATCAAATCCTAGTTTACCATCACCATAGGTAGCAGCACTAGAAGCATATACCAAAGGTATATCCATCAAAGCACAGTAAGACCAAATATCTTGGCTATACTGGACATTTAATCGCTTAAATAAGGCAATGTTTTTTTCTGCAGTATCAGTGCGGGCTCCAAGGTGATATACCTTTGTTACTGTCGGTTCTTTTTCATCGAGATAGTCAAATAGAAGATTTCGTTGGATTGTTTGGACACGGTCACTTTGTGGTACATTCTTTTTCTTATCCTCTCTTTCAAAGTTATCAACCAATAGA
>CALHKJ010000402.1 GCA_938033975.1 uncultured Saprospiraceae bacterium
CCAGTATAATTAAGAAATATATTATCAGCCTTTTTGAACGTTTGTATATTGGCAGTGTATTAAGAGCTGTATATAAATCATTGATTATGAGAATCGCCATTATTTCAATACTATCAATCGGGCTTTCTTTCCTGTTTGTTCAAGAGGCTAAGGCTATGCTTGCCACTGAGCCTGAGAGCATTAAGTCGATTACGCAGATCTTATACGAAGAAGAATACTATGTCTCTCAAGTCCAATTGTGGAATCAGGAAATCAAGAAAAATAGTAATAATCCTGATGCCTGGTTAAATTACTATCTGGCTTGTCGAATCGTAAATATGTTGGACAAATCCAGCAATCCACACGATTTATCAGCCATCCTTTCAGGAGTGCAAAAAAATATCCCTGATACCTATGAATATCATTATCTAAGTTATCTAAACGGAGGAGGCGATGCGGATTTATTTCATCATCTAGAAAAGGCTTATCAATTGGATCCCAACCGAACTGAGATTCTGAGTCACTTGATAACCCACCATGTTGTCGAAGGCAATGAAGAAGATATGAAGTTTTTCAATTCTAAGTGGCTAAGAAGTGGTGAGATATCAACCGGGATCTTGTCGTGGAATTATAATGCATTGATGTCGGTCGAGCCGAATGCAATCATGTTGACCTATGGTGACAATGATACCTATCCAAGTTGGATGCTTCAGCAAGTTGAGAATGTGAGACCTGATGTAGAGGTGGTCAATATCAATTTATTGAGAAAGGCAAAGTACTTGCAAACTGTATTTGACAAATGTGGAATCCCTATGTATCCAATTCAAGATGATGAGCAATCTGTATGGGATGACGATTTCGTGCCACTAGCTGATCATATATTTAACAACTCCACCAGGCCTGTGTATGTCAATGTTACCATTCCAAAGAGTGTAAGAAATCACTATGGCGACGATTTGTACACAGTTGGCCTAGCCTTTAAATATTCACAAACCGCATTTGATAATATGGCAGTCTTGAAGAATAACTTCGAGCACAAGTTCTTAATGGATCATCTGAAAATTGGATTTCAGAATGACAAAAGTGTTTCTGTTCTCAATTCTATGAACCTCAACTATCTGCCTTCTTTTATTAATCTCTATGTACACTACGTGCAAAGTGGGGATACTGCTAAAGCTGAAAAAGTAAGTGAGTTGATTTTTAATATAGGCAGAGCAGGGGGTATAGAAGATGAGGTGGCAGAGTTGCTAGGAAAAAAACAACAGCCTAAAGAAGCATTAGAAACGCTAATGGATATCAAGCACATTGATAAAATCATCAAGACGATAAAGCCTGGCTTGTGGGCATCAGCAGATGAGGTGAGCAATGAATTGTACGATCAATTTTTAATGGATCTGCTGCGCAATAAAGAATTTGAATTGCTAGAAATCTGTAAGACAGGAAAAACGAATTGGAGAGCTTTGGTTCCTGAAGAATTTAAACACCTTTCGGATGAAGTAATATTTGATGAGGGCTATCCAGACTATCCAGGACATCCTGTACAAAATATTTCTTACGAGGCAGCAGTTGAATATTGCAAGTGGTTGACAAAGGCATACAATAGTTATGCAAAGAAGAAAAATTTTGCGCAAGTGGTTTTTAGATTACCTACGGCAGAAGAATGGGTTGAGGCTGCAAAAGCTGGTCGGGATCTTGCGCCATATCCATGGGGTGGATATTACTACACAAATGCCAAGGGTTGTTACCTATCAAATTTTTATTCACATCATCTCCCGCCTTGTCATGATTGTAAATATAGCAGCCTCGATAATGATGGAGGATTTTTTACTGTTCATACCTCCGCTTATTTTCCAAATGATTTTGGCCTATATAACATGTCAGGAAATGTAGCAGAGATGGTTCAGGAGAAGGGTATTGCCAAAGGCGGAAGTTGGGAAGATATCCCAGAAGAATGCACCATTGAGTCCATCAAAGAATACGATGCACCAAGTCCTGCTATTGGTTTTAGAGTTTTTATGGAACTGAAGAAATAATAGAGCATAGATGATTAATAATGTAGCTTCTTTTTTAACAAGACTTAAGTTTGTCATGATCTTCATGATAGCAGCGGCTGTGTCGTTTGGCTGTAAGGAAGGCAAAGCTGAGGAGAGTACAGAGAAAAAGGAGCAGACATTATATCTAGGAGCCGATCTTTCATATATCAATGAGATGGAGGACTGTGGTGGTAAGTATAGAAAGGATGGCAAGCTGGTCGACCCATTTCAATTGTTTGCTGATCAAGGTTCCAATATGGTCAGAGTGCGACTTTGGCATACTCCTGATTGGACCGATTATTCCACTTTGAAAGATGTATGTAAAACCATACAACGTTCTAAAGATGCTGGTATGGAAATTTTATTAGATTTTCATTATTCAGATAATTGGGCAGATCCCGGTGATCAGATTATTCCTTTAGCTTGGAAAGGTCTGACAGGAAAGATACTGGAAGATTCTTTGTATCAATACACCTACGATGTGCTGATGCATTTGCATGCAAAAAATTTGATGCCTGAATTTGTGCAGGTAGGAAATGAAACCAACAGCGAGTTATTGCTAGAAGAACATGTAGATGAGTTGACTGAGCCCATCAACTGGCCACGCAATGTTGGACTTTTGAACGCAGGTCTGAAAGCAGTGCGTGATGCATCCACTACTTCTGGTCTCCCGATTAAGTCGATGGTTCACGTAGCGCAACCTGAGTTTGTGCAGCCTTGGTTGAGTGATGCGCAGGCAGCT
>CALHKJ010000403.1 GCA_938033975.1 uncultured Saprospiraceae bacterium
AGTTCCAGTCTTACCTGCAAAACTGAATTCATCTGATTTCATTCTGCTTGCAGTACCACTTTGAACAACTCCTTTGAGAAGTTCCTGTGCCTTTTCAATCGTTTCTTTTGAAGCAATCTGCATGATTTCCGTTTTAGGGTGAAACTTATGAATGGTTTTTCCATCCCTAATAATTTCATCAACCAGATAAGGCTTCATTCTTTTTCCGTCATTTGCCACAGCATTATAAAATGCTAATACTTGCAATGGCGTAAATTCCATCTCATATCCGTGCGCCATCCAAGGCACTGTGGTTTTCCAGAACTCATGAGACTTCTTATGAGTATCAGGATGTTTCACCAACGGATTCTTTTCCCCTTCAATTTCGATATCTACTTTACTCGTTAATCCAAACTGTTCGTAGTAATCACAAAACTTTGCTTTCCTTTCCCAGTCAGTACCGAAGCAATCATCAGCTGCAGCTCCCATGGCGATATTGGATGAGGATTTAAAACCTTCTGCCAATGTCATTTGGAGTTTGCCATGCATATCTGAATCATACATGTCTCTCCCATAGAATCTTCTTTTCCCACCGCCTACATCCACCATCGTGTTTAAGCTTAAGCAAGAATCCTCTAGCATGGCCATAATAGAGGCCAGCTTGAGAGTAGAGCCCGGCTCAGAACGATGTCCGATTGCATAGTTATATGCCTCGGAGTAAGTCCCATCCTTTTCACTTTTTTCGAGGTTAGAAATTGCCTTAATGGCTCCGGTCTCTACTTCCATTAGTATCGCTGTAGCAGCTTCTGCATCTGCTGCGATGACACCCTTTAGCAACTCTGTATGGACAATATCCTGAAAGTGAATGTCAAGGGTTGTTATAATATCGTCGCCTTTTTTCGCGTCGAACTCACCAGGATTCATTACAGGGACCCATAGATTTGGAGGAATACGCTTCATGAGTTGTTTTGTAGTTTTCCCTCTGAGAAATTTATCGAAAGAACCTTCAATTCCGATTTTATCTGCGTTTTCCCGATCCGTACCTATGGTTCTGGATGCTATCCCCCTGAATGGTTTTTCTCGTTTACTTTTTCTCTCGATGATTAAGCCGCCGCCAAGACGACCCTCTCTCCAAAGAGGAAATTTTTTGAGCTTATCCAGTTCATGGCGAGGCACTCCATTTGCTATAAAGTAGTATCGCTTTCCTTTTTTGTTTTCTTCGTTATTGCTTAATCCAGCTATTCTTCCAGATATCAATTCTGATTTCCATTGCGAACTCGACTTACTATAAGGCCAAAGTTGATTGAGACTTATGGCAAGTGAATCGATATGCTTATCAAAAAGTGCTTGAGTTGGCTTAACGAGATCCATCCGTATGTCAAAGAAGGGTAATGAAGTGGCAAGGATATTACCATTGGTATCGTATATGTCTCCTCTATCTACATCTGCTTCCATCCACTTTACATACACATCACCTTTCGACCTCCATTTTTCACCTTCGATCGTTGTAATCTTTATTACACGAAAGAGAATTGCTATTGCGAACAAAATGAACACAAACATCACGAAGTACACTCTTACTAGAAGTTCATTTTTATTGTCCATCCCTATTCTCTACAATCTCATGAGTTATCCTGTTTAATTACTACAGGAACATCATCATTCGATTTTAAATCTTTACTTATTAATTCCTTTTCCAATTGAGATTCTGTGCTTTCAAACATTATCTCAGATTTTATTTGTTGATACTGATTCTTTGCATCCAACACTTCTCTCCTCAATTCCTGTATTGACCTCATTTTTCCTTCTGCCTTGTGTGCATTAAATATGTACACAATTCCCAGTATCGAGAGAAACAAAACAAAACCCATGTTTTTAGAAATCCAGCTTGTTAAGTCTTTTCTCATTTTATATTTTTCTAGCGGCTCTAAGTTTAGCACTTTTTGCTCTACTGTTTCTTCTCTGCTCTTCTTGATCTGCAATCACCACTTGCTTTGTTATTATTTTAAATGGCCTATCTATATTCCCAAAGTCATCTTTTATCATTTCTCCTTTTGCATTTCCATGCTTCATGAAGTTTTTCACTATTCTATCTTCAATCGAGTGATATGAAATGACTACTAATCTTCCATCTTTCGATAAATGTTTTTTCGACGCTTGAAGCAAATCTTTAAGTGCTCCCATCTCATCATTTATCTCAATTCTAATTGCCTGGTACACTTGAGCAAAATATTTTGCAGCCTGTCCCATTCGAATCTTGTCAAGCAAAGAATTGAATCTATTACTTGTCCAGATTGCTTGAGAGCGATTGTTTACAATTTCTCTTGCTAAAGTTTTTGAGTTTCTTACCTCACCGTATTTACTGAAGACATCTATCAATTCTTCTTCAGGATACGACTGTAGTAAGTCATTTGCGGTCAAACTCATTTCTTGATTCATTCTCATGTCGAGCATTGCATCAAATCGATACGAAAATCCTCGGTCTGCAGAATCAAACTGAAAGCTTGATACGCCCAGGTCGGCTAAAATTCCATCAATCTTTTTGATCTTTAAATACCTTAGATAATTATCTAGGTATCTAAAATTCGAGTCAATAAAGATCAATCTTTTATCTTCTATTAAATTTTGGGTAGCGTCTTGATCTTGGTCAAACACCAAGAGTTTCGAATCAGGACCCAACCGATTTAACATCTCCCTACTATGTCCGCCCGCACCAAATGTTGCGTCGACATAAACCCCATTACCATCTATGTTGAGTAGATCAATTGACTCATTCAACAAAACTGGTATGTGGTATTCACTCATCTTTTTTAGCTTCATTTTCATTGGAGAAGATTGCATCTGCCATCACAGCAAATTCATCTGGCTCCTTTGAAATCATGGCCTCGTATCGGTCTTTGGCCCATATTTCAACTTGTTTTTGATAGGCAAAAAGAACAACCTCCTTTTTCAAACCTGCAAATTGCATAAGTCCTTTAGGAATCAAAATTCTTTCTGAGCTATCTGCCGCAACCTTTGTTGCGCCTCTATAAAAGTATCTAAGTACTTCTCTATCTTTTGTTTTGTAAATGTTGAGCTTCTGGTCAATCTCTTTCGTCTTTTTCAACCATTCAGAATCCGGATACAACATTAAGTGGGTTTCAAAACCCCTATTTATCGTAAAATTCAAGGATATGTCACCCAACTGTTTGAGCAACCCGGACGGTAGCTTCAATCTACCTTTTGCATCTATTTTGCAATCATATTCTCCGGCTAGTTGATACATAAGTATCGTTCCTTTCTAACGATGACTCAAATGTAGCACACTATTCCAAACTTTCCCACTTTCTCCCACATATTTACAAAAAACATATTAAAATAATTTCAATATCTAATTTTTCGTAAGTTCAGCGCTTACTTCCGCTAATCATTTTGCGGTGCTACTTTGATCGTTAGAAGTATATTAAGGATAACAACTTGTAATCAAACTAATTACAAATATAAATAATATTTAATATGAAATGAAACCTCTAAGACTTCTAACATCTGCATTAACAAAGAGGATTAATTATATATATTAATACATTGTATAATATGACTTTACGCATATAATTTTATTGATATGATGGCTTTGGGGGCTATAAAAATGGAGTGTTTTGGTGGTTTGGTGGGAAATTTTTTTTGAAGTTGAAAGATTTTTAGACCAAAGACGAAAGACGAAAGACTTTAATGGAAGAGCAAATCGTGTCTGAGTCTCAAGAGGGAGCGCAGCGAACCGAGTCTAAG
>CALHKJ010000404.1 GCA_938033975.1 uncultured Saprospiraceae bacterium
CACCTGTGGAAACATCTTCCCAGAACCAACCCTTAAAATCTGTATTATTTGGATCAGGTATTAAAGGAGCTGCTCCGGCTCCATTATGGTTGGTCAATATCCTAAAGATCCATAATTTATAAGCATCTTTTAATGCATCAATTGAATTAAATTGATAAGTACTTCTTATAAACATGGTATCACCTGGTATAAATCTTTGTCTGTCTACTTCTGGTACATCATCAATGGTTAATTTTTGTGTCATTGCCTTATCAGCGTAACCGTAATTAACTCTGTACATAGTGTCAATATACGCTTCAATAAAACAAGGACAAGTCTTACCTCTCCAATCTACATAAAATGCAGCATCGCCACATGATCTGATGATTTCGCATGGATCTGTTGTTCCACAGGAGTTGCATTCTTCTACTACCTTATATGTTATATATGCAAAGTCATTTGGGAAACAATCTCCTTGTATCTCAAGATTTAGAAAATACTCGTTTAATGTTGCACCAGGATCACCTGCTAAAACTTCAATTTGGTAGGCAATGGTATCACCCGTAGGAGGATCTACAATCCAATCACCCATTGCAGGAACTGGCACACCTTGATAGGTTGCTGATCCGGCTTCATATCTTATATTATTTATTCTGTTCCCTGCAGCAGTAATATTTACCAATAGTTTTGTATCACCTGGATCTGCACAAGGAGCAATATTATCAAGACCAAATTCGTAATTATATTCTAGACCATTGGCCAATGGTAACCAAACGCAAGGAGTAGTTACAAATTCTTCTGTAATAGGAACTGCTCTTCCAGCAACAACCATAGTATTTGTTGAACTAGAAATTTCTCCATAGAAGAAACTTACAGGTTCATCCAAGTCACCAAATTCTTGAAATGGTAGACCACAATTACGCAAAGCTTGTACTTCGACTTTATCAATATTACATGCTAGACTTCCTCCGCAGAATTCTGTTGAGTCAGAGCATGAAATATCTAGTGCATTGGATATAATCATAGTTTGACCACCAGGCAAATCGTTTAGTAAACCATCGCCATCATTATCAACAAACCCATAGGCAGGATTTGTATTTGAGGTCATATCTATTTCAATAGTATTTCCAATTGTGGAATAAAGACTTGGATCTAAGGGGACTCCATTTACCATAAGGTCGGCGATAGAAATTCCATTCCCTAAGCATGCTGGGTACTTCACAATTACATCTTGCCAAAGACCATCAATAGGATCAGGATTTTCACCTGAAACATTAAGATCAAAAGTTACATCTGCTCCACAAATACCACCTGCTACAAAATTAGAAGAGGAAACAAGTACGGTTGCTCCATAATCTGGCACAAATTGCACACCTCCATTTATTGATGTTGTTTCAGGGCATACTTTATCGCTACACCCGTAACTAGCAGTATAATCTAAAAACATTGGTTCGCTAACACAACCTTGAACAGTGTAGCAAATTTCTACTATTACGGTCTCATTTGCATCAAGAAAACCATCTCCATTACCTGCATTGGCAAAATGACTACCGTCTAACTCTGCTGAAATTGTTCCTGCTGCAGCATCAACTGTGTAGTTGGTTATATTAATACCTGGTACCCTTGTTCTGAAAATAGAAATGGCATATTCATCTGAATATCCAGTGACATCAAATAAAAGGTGATCCAATTTGGCTCCTAGTCCATCCTGTCTTATATCAATCTGGTGACAACCATTTGCTCCTGATGAAGTTATCGTTCTGGTATCTGGACGAATATCAACTGCATTTAGAACTGGTATTTTAATACCATTGGCATAATCACTTATATCAGTTTCAAGCCCAGAGCAAGTGGTTGTCCCAGAAATTGAGTTTTCGTAGGTAAACTCATAGGAAAAGTCAAAGTTAATAGCGCTATTACTTGATGCATCTACATCACAATCAGCAATAACACCAAAATATACTATATAAACCTCTGCAGAGTCTAAATCTGTCACTAAGAATTCAGGATTTTTAGGATCAGAGGTATCAAACTCCACAATGGGCATCCCATTTTCTTCTTCAACAAAACCACCATAAGATAAACCATTGTCAAAATTTAAAGTCATAATAACATTAGAGATCGGACACTCTCCGCTGTTGAACACCAACATAGAGATTGTATCCGCTTCTGAACAAAGACTTAAATCGTTGACCTGAGGAAATCCAATAATTCCTTGAAGAGCTGCTACTTGAATCGAAGGACATTCTTCACAAGTTTCCAGCATCATGGAATGCGCTGATTGAATTTCTGCATCAGAAGCTTTTTTGCTTTTTGATTGTAATGCATTGTAGGCATTTAAGAACACTTGTTCTCGATCACAATCTGCGAATTGATATGCAGCCCAAAATTGATCTACCAATTTTGTGTTAAACTCAGAATTCGAAGCAAACAAGTTGCTTGAAAAAAGAAGGGATGCAAACATTAGCATCAAAGCCGAAGCTCGAGTGAAACTTTTCATTTCTTAATTACTTTAAAATTGAATTTGAGTGAGTTATATAACTCTTGGTTGCTGGGTGGTCAGCAGATTTTTCAGGTATATTGAATATGTATACTTAACTCTTTTTGAATTATGAGCTAATTCACTGAATCGGAGGGATAGTCCACACGTACAAAGGTAACATATTATGATTAATTATAATATGTAATTGCCGTAAAAATCAAAATTTTAATAAAAAAGCTGTTTTAGACGGTTGTAGGGGGCTGTTAGTCCTAACTATAAAATTTTATACTGATAAATATCAAATCTACTTCTAACAATAAGTGAAATACTTAGAAATGATACATTCAAATACTAATTATGGGTTTTAAGCAAGAAAAAAAGGAGTTGGTTATGACACCAACTCCTTATATATAGCCTTACGGCAAATATTTAATTTCCTCTAATTGTTTACAACAATTAATTTCTTAGTAAAATAAAAAAGGGGAATGACCGAAGTCACTCCCCTTTGTAATTAACATGAATAAATTTTTATTCTACTATCGTTATTTTCTCTACAAATACTTTGTCGCTTAATTTAACTCTTACGATATACGCACCTGGTATAAAGTCATTAACATCAATCTGTAGGTTTGTAATTCCTATCTGAGTTTGACCTTCTTGTAATGTTTTCACAATTGATCCTTTCATATCATATATCTCTCCAGTCATTTCATATGCTGAATTAGTAGTTATATCAATATTCAATAGATCACCTGGTGTCACCGGATTAGGATATACTTCTACATCTCTAATATCATCTGTATTAGGACCAATCTCAATAATAATTGTTTCTGACATGCTGAAGTAACCATCAATATCAACTTGCTTGATTCTATAGTAGTAATCTCCAGCTGTCTCAACATCATAATCATCGAATTGATAGATTTGAATTTCTGGACTATCACCTTGAGAATTTACTTTACCAATTTTTTCAAAGTTTGCAATTCCATCTATGCTTCTTTCTATTTCATAGTGGCTTACATTCAATTCATTGGCAACTTTCCACTCAAGGAAGTTGAAGTCAGTCTTGTTTTCTCCCCAGAAATCAACCCAATCAACAGGTACAGTGATACCATAACCTGCATCAATGGTAAGATTTACATCTCCTGGTTGTATTACGAATGTAGGTGAGAACCTAGTTATTGGATCTGCATCACTATCATTCATATCATCGTTGATGGCATCTGGTACAATCAGGGAGTAGTTACCTGGTCCAACAAACTCGACAGCGTATGTTCCGGCAGGTACTTCAAATAAGTATGTACCATTTACATCCGTAGTTTTTGTTTGCTGGATTTTATTGTCTACCATATCCCATAGATTTACAGTAATACCTTCAAGTCCTTTATCACCAGCATCAAACTCGTTACTACTTCCTCCTGGAATATCTAACCAAACTTGGTTACCAATTCTAGAAGGCACATAAATACCTGCATCAATATCCAATCTATGCTCATCAATTCCTAAGTTGATAATACTAGTTCTACCTTGTGGATTTATATCACTATCCATTTCATTCATTCCACCCATATGTTGAGGAGAAACAAATCTCAATGGAGACATTGCAACTTGTACATAATAATCTCCAGCAAATAAATTATCAAATAGATAAAAACCATTTGTTTTAGTTGTTGTAGTCTGAATGATATTTCCTGATTGATCAAGCAGCATCACCTCTACTCCTTCTATTCCTGGTTCATCTGCATCTTGTATTCCGTCACCATCAAGGTCATCCCAAACTAGATTTCCTAGACTTGAAAGCGGTGTTGGATCCAATTGTGCATTATCTTCATCATCTTCTGATTGATCACCGTTATCATTTGCAGGGGCACTATCTACATCAATCTGATCTGCAGCAGTCACCTCAGCAATATTGTTGTAATCATTGATATCAGAAACAACAGCATTGAAAGTCAAGTTGATTAATTCACCGTTAGCAATATTCAAGTTTGACCAGATGACTGTATTACCACCAGATATTGTTCCTCCGTTGCTTATTGCAGTAGGATTTACAAATCCATCTGGTAAGTAATCTGAAACCTGTACTCCTGTCGCATCATTTGGACCACTGTTACTTACACTGATCGTAAATGTTACTACTCCATTTATAAATTGAGTAGGATTATCTACAACTTTCGTCAATGCCAAATCAATGATACATGGATCTTCTTCAATTACTACGCTAGCCGTAGCAATACAACCCGCTGCATCTGTGACAGTCACTGAATGTGCTCCTAATGCAAGACCTGAAACATTTGCTGAACTAGATCCATCACTCCAACTATAACTATATGGTGTTACACCACCTGTTACATTTGCGGAAGCAGATCCATCCATAATACCACAGCCTGCATTTCTACCCTCTATTGTTGCTGAAATTCCAACACTTGTTCCAACTTCAGTCATACATAAGGTCTCACAACCTTGCGCATCAATCACTGTCACCATATACATTCCTGCAGCAACATTTGAAATAACATCTGTTGTTGCACCAGTACTCCATGTGTAACTATAAGGAGCTTGACCTCCTGTAGCACTTACCGCAACTGAACCATTATCTAATCCACAAGTTGTTGGGCTAGAACTAGCAGAACAAATTGGTGAATTAGTAAATCCAATTGTTACATTGCAAGTGTTTGAACATCCATTGGCGTCTGTAACTGTTACAACATAATCACCTGCTGCTAAGCCGCTAACTTGTTGTCCAATGTCATTGCTACTCCAGTTGTAGTTATAAGGAGCTTGACCTCCTGTTACTGTTACCAAAGCAGATCCATTGTCTTCACCGCAAGTTGCATCTGTACCAGCAATTGTACATTGTGGCCCTGTGCTATTTGCAATACTCACATCACAACTAGTGATACATCCATTTGCATCTGTCAATGTTGCTGTGTATGTTCCTGCTGCAAGACCTGTTACTGTTTCAGTAGAAGCTCCGTTAGACCAGACAACTGAGTAAGGAGCTGTTCCTCCAATACCAGTTACAGTTGCAGTTCCAGTAGCTTCACCACATGTTGTATCAGTTCCTACTGCACTACATGTTGGATTTGTACTTGATTCAATTGTTACATCACATGATGTTGCACATCCATTTGAATCTGTGATTACTACACTATAATTACCTGGTGCTAGACCAGTTGCTGTTTCTGTAGTAATACCGTTGTTCCAAGCATATGTATATGGAGCAGATCCTCCAGTTGCAGTTGCTTGAGCGGATCCATTATTTTCTCCACACGCTGTATCAGTTGCTACGATTGAACAAGTAGGCATATCACTGTCACTAATAGTTACATCGCAAGATGTTGTACATCCATTTAAGTCAGTTACTGTTACCGAATAAGTTCCAGCGACAAGACCTGCATTGTTTGCAGAAGTTGCCCCATTACTCCACGAGTATGTATAAGGTGCAACTCCACCATTTGCGATTACATTAGCTGCTCCATTTGCATCTCCACAAGAAGTATCTGTTCCAGAAACCGTACATGTTGGCAACTCACTACCGACAACGATTGCGCTGCAAGTAGTAATACATCCGTTTGAATCCGTTACTGTTACATCATATGTTCCTGCAGCCAATCCACTGATAGAGCTTGCAGTATCACCATTGCTCCAAGCATAGGTATAAGGTGCAACTCCACCAGAAGCAATTACTTCTGCTTGTCCGTTAGCTTCACCACAAGTTGTTGTTGTAGAACTTGTTGAACAAGTAGGATTCAAGCTTGTCTCAATTGTTATTGAGTTAGTTGTTTGACATCCCATGTCATCTGTAATTGTTACAGAGTAGCTTCCTTGATCCAAATCAGTTGCTGTATCAGTAGAAGCCCCGTTGCTCCACAAGTATACATATGGTGCTGTTCCATCTTGAGCAATCACCGTTGCTGATCCATTTGCAATTCCACAAGTACTATTAACAGCTGTAATATTACTTGTTGGATTTGTACTTGATCCGATAGCAATGTTACAAGTAGTTGTACATCCATTTGCGTCAGTTACTGTCACCTCATAATCTCCTTCTGCAAGACCAAGAACCAATTCAGTTGTCTCGCCTGTACTCCATAGGTATGTGTATGTTCCTACACCACCTTCTGCAGTAACTTGAGCAGTTCCATTATTTGTTCCACAAGAGGTATCAACTCCAGTTACTGAACATGTTGGAATATCGCTTGAACTGATTGTAACAGTACAAGAAGTAATACATCCATTTGAATCAGTAACAACAACTTCATAATCTCCAGCTACTAATCCTGTAGCATTTGCTGATGTCTGTCCATTGCTCCAAGCATAAGTATAAGGTCCAACCCCTCCTGCTGCAGTTACCTGAGCAGAACCATTTGCATCTCCACAAGTTGAGTCAATTCCTGATACTGTACATGTAGGCAAGCTACTCGTTGCAATTATGATTTCAGATGTTGTGATACATCCAAGATCATCTGTTACAACTACTGTGTATGTTCCAGCAGCTAAACCAGTTGCTGTTTCTGTATTGTCTCCATTGCTCCAGTTGTAAGTATAAGGAGTTGTACCACCTTGTACTGAAACTGTAGCTGTTCCATTAGCATCTCCACAAGTACTATCAGTAGCTGTGATTGAGCTTGTTGGATTCTCACTTGAACTGATTGTTACAGTACAAGTAGTCTGACAATTGTTTTCATCTGTTACGATTACTTCATAGGTTCCTTCTGCCAAACCGGTAGCAGTTGCGTTCGTATCACCGTTGCTCCAAGCGTAGCTGTAAGTTCCAACTCCACCTGTTGCTTCAACTGTTGCACTACCGTTTGCGTCTCCACAAGTTGCATCTACTGCCGTTGTTGTACAAGCTATTGAACTAGCAGGCTCAACAATGGTAAATGTTTCAGTTGCAGTACAACCATTTGCATCTACAATGTCAACTGTGTAAGTACCTGCACTGATTCCTGAGATATCTTCTGTGTTATCAGAAGTAGACCAAGTGTAAGTAATAGGTGCCACAGCATTTGTTACAGTGATATCAATTGCGCCTCCAAGATCACCCAAGCACAACACATCTGTTATTGCACCTGTGATTGAAACATCACAAGGATTAACAACTGCATTATCTTCGTCATCTTCAGACTGATCACCGTCGTCATTTCCAGGAGTACTATCTACATCAGGGAAATCATTTGCAGTTACTTCAGCAATGTTGATATAATCTCCAGTGTCATTTACTTCTGCCTCAAAAGTAAGATTGATTGTCTCACCAATATTTACCGAAAGGTCAGACCATACGATATTTGATCCTACTTGAGATCCACCATTAGTAATGTTTCTAATGTTAGAATAACCAGTTGGGATGTAATCAGTAATTTCAACTCCAGTTGCATCCACCAAACCTGTGTTTCCAACTGAAATAGTAAATGTTACAAAATCACCCACGTTTGGTGTATCATCATTTACTACTTTCGTAAGTTCGATATCTGTTTCTGAAAGCGGTGTTACAAGTACATTGTCCTCATCATCTTCTGATTGGTCACCGTCATCATTTCCTGGACTACTATCTACATCTCTTTGATTCGCTTCAGTAATCTCAGCTACGTTCAAGTAATCTCCGTCAAACTCAACAGTTGCATCAAAGGTCAAAGTAATTGAACCAGCTGAAGGGATCGTTAAGTTGATCCACTCAATAGTTGATCCATCTACTTGTCCATTGTTACTGATGTTTGTTGGGTTACTAAATCCACTTGGTAAGTAATCCGCAGCATTCACACCTGTTGCATCAAATATTCCGCTATTTGAAATTTCAATACTAAATGTAACTGTAGTTCCAACAATTGGACTTTGGTTACTTACTGACTTCACAAGTGAAAGATCAATTGGTGAATTAGCACCTGCGTCTATTGTAAGATTTACATCACCTGAGTTTAGAACAAAGCTATCAGTAATTCCAGTAGTTGCATTTGCATCACTATCTTCCATATCGTTGTCTCCATAGTCTTGAGTAATAAACTCATAGCCAGGAGGTAAAATGAATTCTACATAGTAAGTAGAAGGTGGTAAATCAGTAAATAAGTAATTACCTAATGCATCTGTTACATCAGTTGCTTGCAGTACATTTGTACCAGCATGGTAAACATTTACAGTCACTCCCTCTAGTGGTGCATCACCCGTATCGTACAAGTTCATCGATCCACCGGCAAAGTCAATCCAAACTTGATTACCC
>CALHKJ010000405.1 GCA_938033975.1 uncultured Saprospiraceae bacterium
AATATTTTGATAATAAGCTTCACCTTTTTTTAGGTTTCTTGCAGTAGGAGAAAAAAAATGTCTAGCTGTGTTTCTGTCAGGTATGTCAAATCTACCTTTATATTCCCAAGCTTTGATCGATCTTACCTCCGTCTTTTTGTAACCAATGCTCTCCCCAATCACATTAATCCACAATGAGTCCTTAGTCTCTTTTTCAGGAGTTCCCATGACTTGAATAACTTGCTTACCAAAGTCCTTATGCTGCCAACGCTTTTTAATGACATATAAATAACTTTCTTCTGGATCAGAATTGTATTCTTTCTGTGCGTTGACATTTGTGCTTGTCACCATCAAAAAAGGGAGAAGTAAAAAGAGAAGAGAATTGTTGTTCAAAAATGATTGCATAACATGATTGTTAACTCAATTTAATCAAAGTTTTTTGAATTGATTCTGTAAGGTCCTTTGATACGCTTTGATCTGCTGCAAAAGAAGACCATTCATCCACAACATTAGAAATATGATTTACAATGGGTTCCGCTTTTTTTATATTCATAGATTCAGCAACCGCCAATAAGTCACTTTTTGTAATACCCTTTCTTTTTCCATTGACACTTAAGGCATGTTGACTTACCCAAATGCTATCTGGCCTATAAGCATGACAAATATCATAGCCTGGAGAAAGACGCCATTCTTCATTTTCTTTTAATCTAAATGAAAAGTTCTTTGTGTGATCATCGCAATTTCTTGCCACTACGTTGAATACCATCCTTCGAAACATTTGTTCGGCATCAGGATAATCTAATTTAAGTTTACGCATGGTTTGAAAAAGTTGTTCATAGCTATAACTTAGAACGTTATTAAAATCAAAATGCTCCATTGCACAAAATGTCTGTATGTGATGTTTAGTATTTGCCCCCTCCCTATCAAATCTTTTTGTCATAAAATGCGCTCTGCCGTTTTCTTCTAAAAGTTTACACTGCATCATCTCTATCCCACTTTCGATTGCCATTTCATAGTAAGCCATTTCTACTCTTCCAAATCCAACACTTTTACCAAATTGCTCATCACTCACTCCATCCAATTTTATCATCCATTGCTCAAAACCATCTGGTGTTAGCCCTTGTCCAGATTTTACCTCACCAGTATCTTCGTTGTATGCAATTACAGCTTTAGGTCTTGCTCCACCTGCTGAGGTACCTATTTTTAGAATATCCAACATTGCTTGTTTATCATTTTGTGCAATGTTTGTTTTAAACTGTTGCCTCTTTGATAACATCTGTTGAGCAATATCCACCAAACTATTTATTTCTACTTCGAATACATTTTGCGGGCCTGCAAATTGTGCTGGTTCAAATTCAATTGCTCCCATTCCACGTCTTCCGATAAAACACAGAGTCTCCACAGGATTTAGACTACCTGGAGCTCTACCGTTTTGAGCAAGCCAAGCATCTAGTAATTGGTTACCATATTTATCCGGTAGCACATCAGCCAGCAATCCAGGCAAACCTTTGAAAGTATCAAATTCGCTATTCCGATTTGCTCGCATTTCAGGAAAAGAAAATATTGATTCTGAAGTTCCAATTGGCATTTTCAAAGGTGCTAGATCCCATCCAAGCTTTTTAAAATTAGGGGCATATTCGAAACTGCCCAGCTCAGTTTTCTGATTCCATGCTACAGCACCAACCATTTCACCCCATATTTTCACAAATGCTGTTGTAATCATTACCAATCAGATTTTTTCTCTTTTTTTGAATTGTCACTTGCAGACTTCCTTGATCGTTTTCGTTTTTTCATATCCATCTCTGCAAGTAACATAGGGCTAATCTGCCTCTGCACCACAAAACTCTGGAGAGTATATAATAGACCGAGAATACGCAATACTTGTATGAGCGTACTCAGATTTACTTTTTGACCTCTTTCAAGCAAACTCAAAGTAGATCTACTAATACCTGCCGCAGTCGCTAGCTCCTCTTGAGTTTTATTTTGATTTAGGCGATTTTCCTTTATATAAGCACCAATGATCTTGCTAATTGCTTGATCTGATTGAGCATCCCAATTTATGTATGAATTATCACTCATTATATGCTATATTATATTTAATGAATCAATTTTCATTCAAAATATTACTTATATCAATAATTGTCAAGTTTTTATAAAAAAATTAGAAATTTGAATGATAATTCATTCATAAAGTACTATAAATGACATTAATGTAAATTAAATCATACAAAAATATAAAGAGAAATTAATTGAATCGAAAACCAAAGTAAAAGCCATTGACTAATCTTATGTATATTGAGATGATAAACAATCAAGAAAATTCAGGATGAAAAACTTAATAATATCGACAATCATTCTCTGCTTTACCATACAGGGTCAAATGCTTGCACAAACAGACACAGAATACTCGGAGGTATTAAATGAAATGATGATATTATCTGGTGCTCATGAGACTTACGAAGCTGCCATTAATCAAATGATTAGTATGTTCAAAGGTCAAGATAATGGCAATATCCCAGACAAATTCTGGGATGAATTGGAATCAGAAATGAAAACTAGCGGAGTGAATGAATTAACGAAAAAACTAGTGCCTGTATACCAAAAGCATTTTAATATTGAAGACCTTAAAGGCATGATAGAATTTTACAAAACACCCTTAGGCAAAAAATACGCAACAAAGACCCCAGCAATCACAACAGAATCAATGCAAGTTGGACAAATATGGGGTATGGAACTAGGCGAAAAAATAGTTAAGAAACTTGAAGAAGAAGGTTATTAATGAATAAAGTAATAATACCAATCCTTACTTTTTTTATGTTGGCTCACCATGCAACGGCACAATTGCATTTTAATGCAACAAGCGGAGCATTATCTAATGGAATGGCAGGCAATGGAGTTACCCTATCAGGAATAGACGCCATTTTCAACAATCAAGCTGGTCTTGCAGAAGTGGAAAAATTCTCATTTATCGCGTCAACAGAACTTAGAAATTCAATTCCAGATTTGATTTCCTTTGGAGCTGGAGTAAGTATTCCAGTGGAAGGCTTTGGTGTATTTGGGCTCTCTGCTTCAAACTTAGGCTTAGCGGATTACAAAGAACAAAAGATAGGTTTAGCATATGCTAGATCATTATTCAGCAATTTTGACTTAGGAGTGCAGCTTGACCTGCTGAACACTAGCATAGTGAATTTTGGAAATACAATGACTGGAACTTTTGAACTAGGATTTATGGCAGACTTCGGCTCAAAATTCAAAATAGGTGGACACATCTTTTCGCCGATAAAAATAGCCATTTTAGACCAAGACAATGATGTCAATTCAAGACTTCGGATAGGCGGATCATACACCCCATCAAAAAAAGTAAGAGTCTTACTAGAGCTTGAAAAATGGTTTCAAAATGACCTAAACATAAAAGGAGCATTTGAATATAAGCTGGTTGAAAACATTGCAGTAAGAATGGGAATGAGTTCAAATCCTGCTTTATATTCAATAGGATTGAGCTACAACATTATTGGAGATTTGTCAGTTGATGGTGCATATAGCACTCACCCTGCGCTAGGAGGCACTCCATCCTTGACATTAAAAAATAACAAGTGAGTAAGGTATTTCTATTTGCTGCGACAGAATTTGAAATTCTTCCAAGTATCGAACATTTAGAAAAAAACTTTCAAAAGAAATCTTTTTTCGAATACACTCAAGGAGAACTATCAATTTATCCAATCATAACAGGAGTTGGGTCTATGCTAACTTCTCTGGCAATGAGCAGAACTAAAAATTTGCACGAAGCAGACTTAATAATTAACGTCGGTGTAGCTGGAAGTTACAATACAAACTTAAACTTAGGAGATGTAGTAGAAGTAGTTGAGGATAGGTTTGCCGATCTTGGTGTTGAAGAAGCAGATGGATCTTTTACAGATGTGTTCGAAATGGATTTAATGAATCCAAATCAATTTCCATTTGAAAAAGGAATAATAAAAAACGAGAGCCAAACAAATTATCAAAGAGTATCTGCTATCACAGTAAATAAAGTACATGGCACAACAAAATCGATTGAAAGAATAAAGGCAAAATATCAGCCTGAAATAGAGTCAATGGAAGGGGCTGCTTTTTTTTATACTGCCAAAATCATGGATATCAAATGCCTTCAAATACGAGCAATTTCCAATTATGTAGAACCAAGAAACAAAGATAATTGGGACCTAAAAATAGCAATCGACTCCCTGAATGCTGCACTTATTAATATAATGCACTAAACATTGTCTTAAAGACTTCTTGTAAGTCCGAAATTGCTAGGCATATCCTTCCATTTTGTCAGAAAAATTCAGGAAATTAGGACTTAGTAAAATCAATTTGAAAATGAAGTATACCCTACTGCTGTTTACTCTTGTAGTAAACCTATTACTATTGGCCTCAACCAAAGCAAGTAGCCAAGCATATTCAAAAGAAATTTTCAATCTAGATACCAAAGAATATTATAAATTATCAAAAGAACAACTGCTTCGATCACCTGATCAATCATTTACAGTAAGTCTGCCAACAGAAAAAGATTGTAAAGAAGATTTTACGGCTACCCTTTCAACGATCATGTCAGAAGAGTATGCTCAACTCTATCCAGACATTCAAACCTATACCATTAGAAAAAATGATGAACCTTCAGTAGTAGGTAGAATGATGATAAGTTCTATAGGGATATCATACTTTGTAAGAACACAAGATCATGGAGATGTTTCTTTATCACCAGTCAATTGGGGCGTACCTGAAGAATATAGGATTGAAAAAGGATTAGATCCAGAAACAATGCATCACAATCACCAATGTGCTGCCGACATGAAATCTATGGTAAAGTTGGATATTCCAGAGACCAGAGCTCCCACTGAGCAAAATGGTGCAGTGAAAAGAATTTTACGTTTAGCAATTACTACAACTGGACAGTTTTATCAAGGACAGGGAAACAATCCAACCGCAGTTAATAATTCGATTATGACCAGCATGAACGCAATTGAGTTTGTCTACAATACAGACCTAAATGTTGGTTTCACCATACTTATTCCATCATTAAATTCAGACCCAGCCACAGATGGTTTTACACCTGGACAAAGCAGAACCAACATGGCTGCCGAAAGGGTTACTGCTTTATTTGGAGCAAATAATTTTGATGTTGGTCACGTGTTTCACCAAGGCGACGCTGGATATGGAGGTGGAGGTGTCGCATTTTTAGGTGCGGTTTGCAGAAATCAACCTATTGGATCAGGGGTCATAAAAGCAGGAGGCTGGACTTCTTCAGGCTCTGGAGATGGAAACTCATTTATTTTTATCGCATCACATGAGCTGGGTCATATGTTCAATGGACCCCACACCTGGAATGCCTTGGGTGGTTCTTGCACTCCTGATGGAATTAGTCCAACTGGAGCGTACGAAATAGGTTCAGGAACTTCAATCATGTCTTACAATGGCTTATGCGGAGGAAATCAAGATATTGGCAATGTCTATCCAAACACAATAAACTTTCATGCAAATACTATACAACGGATGCATGACTATTTAAAATTTACTCCTGAATGTGAAAACCTTACGATTGATGATAAGGGAAACAATCCACCTATTGCAAATGCAAATCCATGTGGCGCCATTTACAATATGCCAAAGGGCGTTCCTTTTTTCTTAACTGGCGAAGCAACCGATGCCGATGAAGACGACCAACTGACCTACCAATGGGAACCTTACAATGAAGATGGACCTGGAACTCCAACCCAAGGACTTATTGGAACAGCTGCTGCAAATAGTACGCGTGCACCTTTATTTAGATCTTACCCACCTACAAGTTCATCACAAACTCGCTACTTTCCAAGATATGATGATTGGGTTGAGGGCATAGACTACAGATTTGAAAATATACCTCAAGTACCTCGGACACTTAATTTTAGATACGTCGTAAGAGATAATAATGTTGAAAAAGGAGCAGGAATTGCATGGGATGAAGTAAATATAAATGTTAGAGCAAGTGGTCCATTGGTAGTGGACTATCCTACTGGAGGGGAAACAATCACAGCCGGAGATAATGTTACATTCAGATGGAATCCAAATGGAAATGATGATGTTTGTGACAAGGCAGATCTTCTCCTTTCACTTGATGGTGGTTATTCCTTTCCTATAGTTGTTGCAGATGATG
>CALHKJ010000406.1 GCA_938033975.1 uncultured Saprospiraceae bacterium
AAGCGACTATCGATGCTTCTAATTCTGAAGGTGAAATACTAGCCTACAATTGGTCAAGTGTAGATGGACTAATAGTCCACGGAGAAGAAGCTGCTGAACTAGTAGTTGGTAGCCCAGGTACTTATAGTTTGACGCTTACTGATCAAACCAATGAGTGTGTAAGCGAAGAAAGTATTACAATAGAAGATAGTTCTGCAACAGTAGAAATTGTAGTTGATACAATGGGTATTACATGTATTGGACAGGCAACTGGTCAGATAAATATTGCAGATGCAAGCGGTGGGTTCGAACCATATATGTATTCAATTGATGGAGGACAAAGCTTTTCAGATGAGCCATTGTTTGATGCTTTGCCTGCTGGCGAATATGATGTCATCGTGGCAGACTCTATTGGTTGTTCTGCAACAGGGGTATATACTCTAAGCGATGGTGCCGCGTTTACATTGGATCTTGGACAAGATACGACAATAGCTTTAGGGAATACTTACAACTTTATGCCTATATCTACAGCTCAACCAAGTGATGTAATGATAGAATGGGAAACAAATTTCCCAGGTTATGAATGTGATAATTGTTGGAATCACGAAGTGATCCCATTAAATACAACTATCTACACAATGACGATTACAGATCAGTTTAATTGCGTCGCAAAAGATACTTTAATCTTGCAAGTTGTAGATACAGTTCAAGTTTTTATTCCGAATATAGTTGATCTAGAAAGTGTAACAGAGGCCGGAGAAGTTGCATTTAATGCAGGACCTGGAGTTGAATCAGTTAGTTCGTGGATGATCCTAGATAGATGGGGTAATATAATGCATCACGAAAAAGGATTTTTACCAAATGATGATGTCCACAATTGGGATGGTACCAACAATGGCGTTGCTGTTGTTCCTGGAGTGTATCTTTATATTGCAGAAGTGGTATTGATTAATGGAGACATACGGAAAATAGTGGGAGATATAACGGTCATACGTTAATGAAAATAAAAATAAAAATAGGAAGGCGATTCAAAATTTGAATCGCTTTTTTTTTGTGCTATCAAATTAATTTAAGTCCTTATTTGGACGAGAATTAGTTAATTTTTTGTCTTATAACTAAGCTTTATTTGTATTCTCTTTCATTTGAGGTTGGATTACAGTATATTACACATAATGACTGCTCGCCATATAAGCCTCTTGACAGTTTTGATAACACATCTAAATTGGCTTAACCATTCATAGCAAGTTCTTTAATATTGAGTTTATATGATATACCAAATAACTGAATTTGGTATCTTGTGCGCTCATATAATGATAAAAAAAATAGTTGCTTTTTATTAACCTTCCTATGTCTGAATATAATTTGTTTCATTAAGAAATATATAGCTTAATATTAAGGCATTGTATTTGGGTTACAGCACCTATCAATCACCTTTACCATGAATAAATATTTGTTGCTTCTTACTTTTTTTACAGCATTTGGAATAAATGAATTATTGGGTCAATGTAACTTCGATTCTTGTCCAACTGATATATTCATAGATGTTCCAAGATTAAGCACCTGTGATGAAAATATGCCTGAAATTTTCAATGACACTGGATTTGATTATGATGACATAGGGACAGGTGCATTTTATACTGAAGCTGATTTTACAAGCAATACAGATGGGACCCTTAATACAATGTGCGATCCTGCTGATAATATGTATGGCTATGTCGATGGACCTATCATGGATAGTGGCGACTGTTCTCTATGGTATTATAGGTCTTTTGAAAGAACATGGGAAATATATGATGCAGGTGGTGCTCTTATCAATAGCTGTATTCAGACAATCTTTTTTGTTGATAATTTCCCACCTGAAATTTTGATTACAAGCAGTTTCTTTCTTGATCAAGATCCTTTGGAATTTAACATTACCTCGAATGAATGTCCGGTCAGGCTGACATGGGATGATCCAGAAATAGGTGTCGATATAATAGATAATTGCTCTGTAACCACTGAAGTAGAATTGGTATTGATAGATGGTGGTCAACCTGGAGATGATTTTAGTGGTCCAACTAGAATTTGTTACACTTACAAAGATGCCTGTGATAATGATGTAGATCTTTTGTGTTTTGAAATTAATTTATCCTGCTTTACATGCAGTGGTACTGGTCAGGTTTTTGAAGATTGTGGTTCAGCTCCATTAAATTGTGATTTGGAGGTTGTTAATTCTATCACTTCCTGTACTCCTCCTTATGATGGCACACCTGGGGATAATTTATGTGGTACAGGTGTACTAAATAATCCCTCGTTTACATCTTTTATAGCCGGTTCTACAGATATTACCATAGAAGTTTCTCCTGCCAATTGCACACAGATTGTCGCAGGAAATGATGTTTTTTCTGGAGTACAGGCTCAGGTAATTGATCCTTGTAATCCCAACAATTGCTACTCTACAAATACAGGCTCAACCTGTTTTGTTAATCCATTCACTATGAACGTGGCCAACTTGACTATTGGAAATGAATACCAATTAGTTATAGATGGATGTGCGGGAAGTGAATGTGATTATTCAATCAATATTATTTCAGCAGAAGCTTTTGCTTTTGACCCTCCAGATAATCCTATGGTTGATCCAATTGCCACCAATAGTTGTGATGTAAATGATCCAACAAATATT
>CALHKJ010000407.1 GCA_938033975.1 uncultured Saprospiraceae bacterium
GCAATACTCCCAACCATACTTATGAAGAAGAGGGTACTTATGTTGTCCAATTAGAATCAAGTAATATTTGCGGAGTTGATATTGCAGAAGAAGAATTTGAATTCTATACAGCTCCACAAGCTAATTTCACCACAAGTGAATTAAAACTTTGTAGTCCAGCCAATGTTCAGTTTGAGAATCTGTCTTCAGAAAATGTTCTTGAGTATGAATGGTTTTTTGAAGGAGCAAATAATACTAACTCAAATCAAAAAAATCCAACTGCCATTTATAACAGCCGAGGAACATTTGACGTAAGTCTGGTTGTGCATAACCCTCTATTTAGTGACACTATTTTATTGGAGAATTATATTACAATTGTCGATGTGCCCGATGTAGATTTTAGCTTTAGCCAATCCGGGATGCAATTGTCATTTACTAATTTAAGTGAGGACGGTGATTCCTATGAATGGAATTTTGGTGATGGAAATATAAGTACAGAGTTTAGTCCAACTCATGAATATGTCAATTCAGGAACCTACAATGTCCAACTTAGTGCCTTCAATGATTGTGGGGTAAATCAAGTAAGTATGCCTATTGAATCAAGACCGATCCCTGCGGCAAACTTTAGTGTTAATCAATTGACTGCCTGCGCAAATGATGAATTGAGTTTTACAAATTTAAGTGATTCAGAGACAGAATCTTATGAATGGTTGCTGCCAGGTTCTAATATTGTTAATTCAACTGTAGAAAATCCCAAAGCAACTTATGCTAATCCAGGGCAATACGACGTCACTTTGATTGCTTTTTCGGACATTGGAATTGATACAGTAATCTTTGAAAACTATATTACGATTTTACAAGAACCAATAGCTTCTTTTGAATACCAACTAAATGGAACCTTATTACAACTAACTAATACATCCATTCAGTCAGAGGAAAATATTTGGGTGACAACAGGGCAGGCCTCCATGGATGTAAATCCAAATTTCACCTTTGAAAATAATGCACAACATATTGTACAGTTGATTGCTCAAAATAGCTGTGGAGTTGATTCAATTTCTCAAGTAATAACGATTGATGTTCTACCTCAAATTGATATCAATCTTCCAGCAATGGCATGTGTTGGTGAGACCATCTTTTTTGAAAGTCCATCATCAAATGTAGATTCATATACATGGTATGTAGATGGTGAAATTTTAGGATCCACTTCAATACCTTCATGGGGTACACAATTATTTGAGCCAGGATTCCATACAGTTGGCTTGGTCGGAATTAATGAATGGGGTCAAAGCGAAATAGAGATAGTAGATGCCATTGAAATTATTGGAAATCCTTCAGCAAATTTTGATCTTCAGTTTATTGATGAACAAATTCTATTTGTAGATTTAAGTGAGAATGGAACATCCTTTGAGTGGGACTTCGGAGATGGTAATATTTCAAATACAGGCGGTGATCAATTTCATAATTATGAAGTTGCTGATATTTATGATGTTCGATTTATAGTTGGTAATCAATGCGGAGTAGATACATTGATTAGAACTATTGATGCAAATATATTATTACCCGAATTGATTTTTTCCACAAATGAAGAGATATGTGCCCCAGCACAAATTGAGGTAAACAATTCGTCTATCGGTGATCCTATCGCTTGGTTTTGGAGATTGTCAGGTCCAGATACCTTAGAAAGTACTCAAAGCGATCCGGTTTTTGATGTTGAATTGCCAGGTGTGTATGATTTGTATGTTGAAGTTGTAAACATCTTTGGGACAGTATCTGATTTTAGAGAAGGCTATCTTAATTTGGAAAAAATTCCAGAAGCTTTAATTGATATAACTCAAAATGAAAGAAGCATTAGCTTTTCAAATTTGAGTACTGATGGTGATGAATATTTTTGGGAATTTGGTGATGGTCAAAATTCAAGTCAAAGAACGGGAGATCATATCTATGCTCAAGCTGGGATATATGAATTGATTCATACTGTCAGTAACGAGTGTGGTGAATCAAGTGTAAGAGATACAATTGATGTTCAATTCCCTGGTCAATTCGGTGAAGATTTAGTTGAATCATTAGAAGTCTATCCAAATCCAACCAATGATCTTCTTTCAATTGAATTGAAGGCCTTTATAGAAGAAGAATTTGAGATTCATTTAGTGAACAACATAGGCCAAGAAGTTATGGTGATAAAACATCCACCTATTGGAGGAATCAAAATCATCCCAATTCAGACCAAACATTTGCCGCAAGGCAGCTATCACATATGGATAAAAGCTGCTGAGCATCATTCAAACGCTACTTTTGTAAAATACTAAGGTAAAATTTTAATGTTTTACAAGTTCTGCTTGTATTTAAGGTAGGAAGTTTTATTTTTGAGTCACTTATCAAGAAAGGTGGAGGGAACAGGCCCTATGATACCTTGGCAACCAGCGCTTGTATGGTGCCAATTCCTGCCCAGAAGGGGAAGATGACAGAAAACATCAACTTTCAGTAGTTCCCCACGTTTACTTTTCTGCGATAAGTGCATTTTATTGAGATAAAGCACCAAATGGATATTTTAAAATTAGCAGAAGAGAGGATACTTGTACTTGATGGCGCCATGGGCACAATGATTCAAAGACACAAATTCTCAGAAGAAGATTATCGAGGAGAAAGATTCAAAGATTATGAATCTCCATTACAAGGTAATAATGACCTGTTGTCATTGACACAACCAGAGGCAATCGCCGATATCCACCGAAAATATTTAGAAGCAGGGGCCGATATTTTGGAGACCAATACCTTCAATGCCAATGCTATTTCGATGGAAGATTATGATATGGCTGATTTGGTATATGAGATCAATAAAGTTTCTGCAGAACTGGCGAAGAAAGAAGCTATGGCTATGACAGAGGCTACACCGGATAAGCCAAGATTTGTTGCAGGCTCAATTGGGCCAACCAATAGGACTGCTTCTCTTTCGCCAGATGTAAATGATCCAGGATTTAGAGCTGTAAGTTTTGATGAGTTATTTAAAGCTTATTATGAACAGATTACTGGTTTGGTTGATGGTGGTGTAGATCTACTTTTAATAGAAACGATTTTTGATACGCTTAACGCAAAAGCAGCCTTGTATGCAGCTCAAAAGTATATGGAGGATAAGGAAGTAAAAATTCCTGTTATGATCTCAGGAACGATTACTGATGCGAGTGGCAGGACTTTGTCTGGACAAACAGCAGAAGCTTTTGCTATTTCAATGTCGCACTTTCCTTTGTTCTCAATTGGATTTAATTGTGCTTTAGGTGGTGATCAATTGATGCCATATGTGCAAACAGTTGCTGAGAAAAGTGAGTTTAATATTTCTGCTCACCCTAATGCTGGCTTGCCAAATGAATTTGGAGGTTATGACCAGACGCCAGAAGAAATGTCAGAAATATTGACTGATTATTTTGATAGAGGAATTTTGAATATAGTTGGTGGTTGTTGTGGAACAACTCCTGACCACATTAGAGCGATTGCTGAGGTTGCAGCAAAGCATCAGCCAAGAAAAGCAGAGGACAGTCCTAAATATTTACAATTGAGTGGCCTGGAGCCCTTGACAGTAAGGCCAGAAACGAATTTGATCAATGTAGGTGAGCGAACAAATGTTGCAGGATCAAGAGCATTTTTACGAATGATTAAAAATAAAGAATTTGAAAAGGCTCTTACCGTTGCTAAAGATCAAGTAGAAGGTGGCGCGCAGATTCTTGATGTAAATATGGATGATGGATTGATTGATGGAGTAGAAAGCATGACGATTTTCTTGAATCTAATTGCCTCAGAACCTGATATATGCAGAATTCCAATCATGATTGATTCCTCCAAATGGGAAATTATCAAAGCAGGACTTGAGACGGTCCAAGGAAAAGGGATTGTAAATTCGATTAGTCTAAAGGAAGGAGAAGAAGAGTTTAGAGAGCACGCAAGAGAAATATTAAAATATGGAGCTGCTGTAATTGTTATGGCTTTTGATGAGAAAGGACAAGCAGATAGCTATGAGCGGAGAATTGAAATATGTAAGCGTTCTTACGATATTTTAGTGGATGAAATTGGGTTCCCTAGTACTGATATCATTTTTGATCCAAATATCTTTCCTGTGGCAACGGGCATGGATGAGCATAAAAACAATGCAGTCGATTTCTTTAAAGCAACGACATGGATTAAAGAAAATTTGCCTGGAGCAAAAATAAGTGGAGGAGTAAGTAATGTTTCTTTTTCATTCAGAGGAAACAATACAGTGAGAGAGGCAATGCATTCAGTTTTCCTTTATCATGGTGTAAAGGCCGGAATGGATATGGCTATTGTCAATCCAGGAATGCTTGAAGTGTACGCGGAAATAGAGCCGGAACTGAGAATGGTTGTGGAGGATGTTATATTGAATCGAGATCCAGAAAGCGAAGAGAAATTAATTGAAATAGCAGAATCACTTAAAGGTGTAAAAAGGGTCTCTGAAGAAAAGATTTTAGAATGGAGGAATGCTTCGGTTGAAGAAAGACTGAGCCATAGTTTGGTAAAAGGAATCAACAAATTTATTGAGGAAGATATCGAGGAGGCAAGACAAAAGTTCAATTCTCCACTTGAAGTTATAGAGGGGCCTTTGATGGATGGAATGAATGTCGTAGGAGATTTATTTGGAAGTGGAAAAATGTTTTT
>CALHKJ010000408.1 GCA_938033975.1 uncultured Saprospiraceae bacterium
TTGTCAAATGAAGAAATAAAATCTATAAGTGGAATTGAGAATTTACCAAACCTAAATAGTCTAAGTATTTTCGGTACAGGATTAGATACATTAGACCTCAGTCAAAATAAAGAAATAGAGCATATAACTAGCTTCGGTCAGGTGAAGCATTTAAATATTCAAAACCTCGAGAAGCTCAAGGAAGTACGCTTAACGTCAAGCAATACATTTTCCCCAAACAATGAAGGACTGGAAACTTTTATATTTCAAAATAACATCAATCTTGAAAGCCTACAACTATATGGAGGAACGATACAAGAGTTTGATTTTTCCAATTTGAATAGTTTGAGAAATTTAACCCTATCTGAGTACCCAATTCACAACTTTTCAACCATTGGATTGGAAAATTTGGAAGTTCTCGCTTTAAACGAACTAGAACTAGATTCTCTCAATGTAGCAAATCTAGATTCTTTAAAAAGTTTACGTTGCCATTCAAACAAACTGCGAATACTAGAATTAGGAGAGCTCAAAAATTTGGAAAAGATTTGGGCCAATAACAATGAACTCAGTTCTGTTGACATTCAAGGCTTAGACAATTTGGAGTTCCTTGAACTCTCTTATAATCTTCTTGATTCGATACAATCCGATCTTTATTCTATCAATTTAAAACACATTAAGATTGCAGCAAACAGCTTAGACGAATTCCCTAGTGAGTTCTACCCTTCACTTGAGACTCTTGAAATCCCAGATAATCCCATCTCTGAAATTGATCTTAGCATGCTTGATAGTCTTACCAGACTCATAATAAGTAGAACCAACATCAAAGTTCTAGACATGTCAAACAATACTGAACTAAAGGAAATAGGCACCTCAGGTTGCCATGATCTGGAATACCTCAACCTTCAAAATGGTTCTATTGAAACTGGCCTTGGTATTTCAAATTTACACTCAATCAAAAGTATTTGTGTGGACCAAAGCCAGGCAATACAAGTAGAAGAAAATCTAAATAACAATAATTATTTCTTTGAACTGGATGATGGACCATGTTTTATCATTCTTCCAGCAGAGAGTCAAAAACTACTTCCGGAAGGTTTGGAACTTACGTACTTCAGGCAAGATTTTTCAGGGAGTGCTGCAGATAATAATACCTTACGGATTGATGGCGGCACAATCATCAATGATCAAGTTGTTCAAATCGCAACTTTCGAACATACTACTTGTGACTTGAGGCCAAAAAAAAATTATCTAATTTCAAACAAAGACTCAATCCTATCATACAACGAAGAATCAGATACATTTGAGTTGCTCTATGATTTTTCATTAGATTTAGGAGACACAATGCAGATTAAAATTTGGAATCCTAGTTTAGCTTTTGATACAGATGTCTATGCAAAAGTACAAGCAATTGACTCTGTTTTAATTGCAGGTAAATACAGAAAAAGAATGAACGTGATTTATGACAATGGTCAAAATGAAACCATTGATTTTACAAATTCATACCTTGAAGCAGATTGGATTGAAGGTTTTGGAAGCACGGTCAATTTCTTTCATTTTGAAGGACTAGGTTTATGTGATGAAAGTTATAATCGCTGTCTTGTCTCAGCTTATGAACCACCCGGAAATTTCCTAGGTTTTGAATCTTGTATTACAAACACAGACGATAGCGAACTTGTAAATACTTTTAAGCTATTTCCCAACCCTACATTAGATCAACTAAATATTGAAAATACTGAAGCTAAGATTGATAGAGTAATAATTACGAATTTCCTTGGGATGGTAGTTTTAGATATTCAAATTCCTCCAAATAAATCCCTACATACAATCGATGTTACACATCTAGCCACTGGAGTATATATGATTTTACTATGCGAGAAAGAAAGTCAAAAAATGTATCAAAATAAATTCATCAAACACTAGAAAACTAAGCATTCATTCAGTGAATATCGAAACCAAGCTAAAATGCATCAAACAATAAAAGAAGGAATCTGGACTCAATTTGGCGCAAGCATAGATATGCTTGAAAATGCAATTAATCTTTGTCCAGATGAGCTTTGGGATAATGATAAGTACTTTTGGTATTGGAGTTACCATTGTCTATTCTGGTTAGATTATTACCTCAGTTTGGATCCAAAAAACTTTGCACCTCACTCACCATTTACAATGTCTGAATTTGATCCATCCGGAAAATTACCTGATAGAGTGTACACAAAAAACGAGTTACTAGATTACCTTGAGCATGGTCGATTGAAATGCCACAAGCTTATATCGAATATGACTGAGGAGCAAGCAAGCTCAAGGTGGATTAGTGAAACAAAAAACTACTCACTGGTTGAAATACTCTTATACAACATGCGTCATGTCCAACATCATGCAGCTCAACTGAACAAGATCTTACGTCAAGAAATTGATGATGCGCCAAGATGGGTTTCTATCCCTAAAAAATCATTGTAATATATTCCTAGCAGTCAATCAACGAAAGAAATATACTACTCGTCGAATTGTGGTATCACCAAGAAGCATTATCTTAATTAAGTAATAACTTAGTGACAGATAAATCAAAAATTTGTTATGATGAAAACATTCTCTACCCTAATCATATTAACCTTGATGCAATTTCAAGGACTAGCACAATTCGATACATTAGCTTTGAAATCAATCGAAGGCATTACTGACAAAATGATCGAACTTATCTCAGGAGATATAGGAGAAGAAAGAAATTGGGATGAATACAGAAATCTATTTCTTCCTACTGCACAAAAATTATCAACAGGCAAATCAAAAGATGGGAAGACCAGAGTACGAGTGAACAATCTAGAAGAGTTTGTAAGAAACGTCGGCCCTTTGTATGCAAGAGATGGTTTTGAAGAATATTCCATTGGACTTACCGTCAATGAATTCAATGGCATCGCCACAGCCTTTCAAAGTTACTATTGTAAAAATCTATTAGGCACCTATGAAAAAAGAGGAGTCAATACTTATCAACTGGTTTATATGGACGATAGATGGTGGATTGCCAATACCCTTTTCGTGGCGGAGTCTGATGAGGTCAAACTTCCAAATAAATATCTCTTCGAAGAATATCAGATTGAGGATAAATAAAAATGATTCGTCTCAAACCAAGCGAAAAGATCCTAGCTTTTGTTCACGATATTTTCCTTTTAGAAAGCGAACTTGAGATTGAGCACAAATTGCCTTTTTATGCAGATGGCTATCCTGGAATATTATATTCAGAAACCAAAGATCCAATTGCGTTGTATCCGGCAAATAAAGAACTACCAAATTTCTTCTTGTATGGTCAAACTATAAAACCAATTGAATTAAGAGTAAATGGGAAGTACCAATTGATTGTATTCTTACTTTATCCTTTTGCTACTAGAATTTTACTTGATATCAATCCAAAAGAAATAAATGATGCTTGTTTTGATCTCTATGAAGTTCAAAAAGTTGATACAAAATCCACAACCGCCAAATTAGCAGTTTCAAATCCTACAGATCAAATAGATATCATAACAAATTATATCCTTGAATTGGTGAAATCTTCCTCGAACAATTTTGATAACTCAATTAAACTTGCAGTCTCTACAATCATCAAGACAAAGGGAACTATCAGCATTACTGAATTAAGAAACCAACTATATATTACGGAAAGAACTTTTGAAAGGAAATTCACAAAAGAAATTGGTGTAACACCAAAGCAATTTGCAAAGATTGTTCAATTCAGTTTTTCACTCAATCAAATTAAAGAAAGCGATTACACCAACTTTACAAATATCGCCTATGAAAATGGCTTTACCGATCAATCTCATTTTATAAAAAGCTTCAAGAAATATACGGGAGGAACACCTAAAGAAATCCTTGCAAAGTTTAGCTAAATCACTTTGACGGTTTTTTACAATTTTTAGATTGACAAGGCGAGCATCTTTGTTTTATTATTAACAAAGAAAATTGATTATGAAAATTATTGTATTCGGAGCAACGGGAAAAACTGGACAAAAACTTGTGGACCAGGCTTTATCAAAAAATTATCAGGTGACTGCCTTTGTAAGGACACCCGAAAAATTAAAACAAGGTGAACAAAGAAATCTAATTGTTGTGAAAGGTGATGTACTAAACTATAATCAAGTTGCGGCTGCAATTGAAAATCAAGATATTGTTTTTTGCAATCTTGGAATGCCCGCCTCAGACAAATCATATTTGAGAACAGATGGTACAGCTAATATCATCAAAGCCATGAAAGAAAAGAAGGTAAGTAGATTTGTTTGTCAGACCTCACTTGGTTTTGCAGATACTAAAGAGGTGCTTCCTTGGCACATGAAGTACTTGATAGTTCCCTTTATTTTGAAAAATGCCTTCAGGGATCACGAACAGCAAGAAAGAGTGATCGAAAAATCAGAGTTGGATTGGACCATAGTTAGACCTGGAAATATGACCAATGGAAAACTTACTGGAACATACAAGCATGGTTTTGAGCCAACTGAGAAAATCAAATTGAAAATCTCTAGAAATGATGTTTCACATTTTATGTTAGATCAAATTGATAATAAACAATATCTAAATAAGAAGGTGGGCATTTCATATTAACAAAGTTGATTTATATCAAAACTAGGACACTCCCAAGACTCAATAAATATTAATTTGCATTCCAAATTGAAAAAGGAATGAAAGCAAAAAAATATGACATCGTCATTATTGGAGGCGGGTCTGCAGGCTTAGGCGCTTTAGGTATGGCACAGGAATTTGGATGGACCCCCTTGATGATCGATAGTGAAGAAGCAAATATTGGAGGTGATTGTCTGAATTTTGGTTGTGTCCCTAGTAAAGCATTGATCCATATAGCCAAACAATTTAGTGGCGCAAAAAAAGCCAACAAATTTGGATTGAAAGTTGAAGGCAAAGCGGACATGAAAAAAATATTAGATTATGTGCACAGCAAACAAGCAGTAATCAGACATCATGAAAGCGCAGATTATATTCGATCACAAGGAGTAGATCTTGAAATCGGAGTTGCATCTTTTGTAAATGAAAACACCGTCAAAGTAGCTGATAAACATTTTAGCTCTGAAAGGATCATCATTGCAACTGGATCAAGACCAAGGCATATTCCATTCAAAGGAATTGAGCAGGTAAAAGTGTTTACCAACGAAAACCTGTTTTATGAAATGACTGAATTACCAGAGCGCTTATTGGTTGTAGGTGGTGGGCCAATAGGATGCGAGATGGCGCAAACTTTCCAACGATTCGGATCACAAGTAACTATTATAGATAGAGGAGATAAATTGCTCTCTAAAGAAAGAGAATCCTATAGTCAAATCTTAAGGGCACAGTTGGAAGCAGAGGGTATTGAAATCATCACAGAAGCCAGCTTAAAAGAATTTCCAACATCCAACAGTGCTAAAGTTGAACTAAAAAATGGTGAAGTGAAGGATATTCAATTCGATGCCTGTCTTATGGCAATCGGCAGAGTATTGAATCTTGAAAAACTGGAAGTTGAAAAAGCAGGAATAGAACTAGGCGAAAGAGGCAAACTAGTTATTGATGAATATTTAAGAACTACCAACAAAAGAGTATTTGCTTCTGGAGATGCTGCCGGAATGTATCAATTCTCGCACGGAGCAGAATTACACACAAAGCTTTTAAAACACAACTTCAAACATGGCTTTAATAAAAAGCACAATGCCGACCATCTTTCTTGGGTAACTTTCACTCAACCAGAGATTGCAACTTTTGGTTTGACTGAAGAATATTTGACAAAGAACAACATAGAGTACTGGAGACAAGACCAAGATTTTAGTAAAGACGATAGAGCGATTGTGGACGAATATACCTATGGAAAAATCACCTTGTTTTTATCTCCAAAAACTTTTTGGAACAAGAAAAGAAAAATATTAGGTGGAAGTATCATTGCTCCTAATGCGGGTGAATTGATGCAAGAGCTCACATTGGCAATGGAGTCAGAATTACCCATCGAAGCTATCTATGAAAAACTCTATGCCTACCCTGTTGCCACTAGAATCAATCAGCAAACCATCATGGGAGTAATAAAGTATGATCTAGAAAATTAAGCGCTAACAATCCCCATATCGCCTAAATCTAAATCAATTTTTGCTCCACCTTCAGCGATGGATTTATAGATTGCTTCGACAATGATCATATCTCTCTTGCCCATTTCACCTGGAGCAACATTCTTTGTTCCTTTCATTATATGTTTTGCGAAATCATCCATTTGAAGCGTCTGGTGCCTTCTGTGTTTGAATGATATATTCTTTCCATCAGAAGTTTTTCCAGCGAGTGGGCCATAATGATTCGCGGGATCTAATGAGACCCAACCTTTGTCAAAGGCTGAATAAAGCTTATTGAC